>CAWVVG010000033.1:0-15945 GCA_963932775.1 uncultured bacterium | reverse complement strand
CGTGTGCCGTGCTCGGCCGAGCCGACGCAATCTCCGTGATCAGTACTGCGCAGAGATACGCTACCCTAGGACAATTGGGCCTGCTTGGACGAAACCTGCTGGCCAGCTCTGAGCCCTTGGTGGAGGTGGTGCCAATCACCAACAACATCGGTGTGGCGCCTCAGGCTCCGCGAGAGCCGTCTAAAGGCGAGCCCATTGTCGTGGCCTTGTCCGGCGCATTCAACCCCTGGTTCGATGACCAAGCCGCAGCCGCGATTCTCGAGCGAACATTTGCGCTCCGCAGCGACCTTAGCGTGATCGTCACTGGCGGAGGCATCAGCGGATTCTACGAGGAAGGCTTCCGTCGCTTTTCCAAGTGGGCGAAGGCACACCCAGACAGGGTTGAAGTCTGCGGATGGGTGCCCCACGGACGGCTCCCACACCTACTCGGAAAGGCACACGTAGGCCTGAGCATCGACCATTCGGGGCCGGAACCCGAGCTGGGCTCTCGAACCCGACTGCTCCTCTTTGGAACGCTTGGCCTGTTGCCCGTGAGTACGACCCGGTGTGAATTGGCCCGCGAGTGGGAGGGCAAAAATGCGCTGACCGCCCTTCCCTTCCAGGACATCGACGGCGCCGCAACTGTCCTGGGTCAACTCAAGGTAGACACGGGTATCGCCGCACGAGCACAGGCTCTGACCCACGCTGATTTTGGTGTGAGTAGCGCGCTCGCACCACTGGTCGCATGGTGTGACCAGCCACGACGAACCACTTCGGCACCCAACGCAGAGGCGACCATGGCCGCTGAGCTAGAGGTTCAGCGCAGTGAGCTGGCACGCATCTATGCGAGCCCCACCTGGACCGCACTCAACCGACTTCATGCGGCGGGTCAAGCGACGGTGAGCCGCCTTAAAGACCGATCAAAGTAAACGTGAAGCACATCTCTTCGTTGGTTCGCTCACCGTACCCGATGTCTTGAGGTATCTCGAAATGCTGGTTTGGATTGTCTGCTGAGTTGTCCCAGGTGCAATCAAATCCGATGGTGTCGCCACTCTCGATCGAAATGGGTTCGTTAAACAGATAGGTCAACTGGTTGTCGAAATCGTACTGATTGGATTGAGCCAGACATTGGCGGCCGTCCTCTGCGGTGTCGGCCCACATTTTGTAGCCTGAGCCCAGCATGTGCATGTGAGGAAAGACAGCCAAAATATCGAAACTTAAAGGCATGTTCCATTCAAAGCCAGCAGTGTAAGCAGGGTTTCCTGCAGGAATGGTAAAGCTCTGGGTCCCCAGCGGGTACATCGCGACGGTACGATCCACCTCTTCCTGCGTACGGAAGGCGTATCCGGAGTGATCCGCGAGTCCGACCACCTCAGGCCCGGACTGGAAATAGTGCATCTGCATGATGAGCCGGTCGTCGACATCGAGCCTCATACCAAAGCTCTCGGACCCCTGCGGGAACTCTACCGGGAGTGCGCCGGGCGCCCATCCAGCGACCATCCCATTTACGCCGTCTGCCATCCCCCCATCGATGCAGTCGTAGCCGTCAGGCCCCAAGTCAGATTCAGGAATGTCGCTGAGGTTCTTGGTGAACAGGACGATGTGATGCACCATGGATTTCTGGTCGACTATCGGTGCCAGGGCGGTGATGTACCGGGTGCCATCCAGCTCAGGATCGATCACAAAACACCGATACTCATTTCCAGGGTTGGCCTCATCTTCGTACAAGGGCGTGTATGGGGCCGGAATGGTTACAACCAAGTCTGGGTTGGCCAAGGTGTCTGTGACCACGAAGGCCTCAGGTTCATCCATTGGGTCGCCGTCCAACTTGCCTTGCTCAATCCATGCAGCAAAGGCATCTCGGGCCTCTATGGGCATCTGAAGATGGGATGAGCCCACGTAGTCTCTGCAGTCCGGGTCAGAGACCGGTGGAGGCATCTCTCCGGAGTCAATCCGGCTCAACATAATCTCAGCAAAACCCTTCACGGTTTCGATCTCTTTGAAGTCACCAACACCGAGCCCGCCATCGTAGTGGCAGCGCGTGCAGTGCTTGTCCATCAAGGGCTTTACATGCTCGAACCAGGTGACCGACTGCTCGATGAGGCCGCTGTCGTCGGCGACAACCCCTTCATCTGCGACAGTTCCGCCAACATCATCAGAGGAGGTGTCACCCTTTCCAGGGTCACACCCAACCAAGCTCGCCATGCATCCAAACCAAATCCAACGCGACATCTCATCTCCTGCATTTGGGTCACTGACCCGGCTTTAGCCACTGGCACTCAAGTGCCCAGTAGTCTATCTTCTATATATGGTACCCATCCCACGGGCATACAAGAGGACTTTCGCACTCCTTGTCACGGTCTTTACACTTGGATGCACCGCAACAAGTGACAGCCTGAACAAGGCAGATGACACAGATATAGGTGGAGAAACAGCCGATACCGGAGCCGATGCAGTAGCTCTGCTAGATTTCGATCAGTGGACCCTGCTCGATGCCGATAGAGACCCCACACCAGAGCACCGAAACCCTGACTCCAGCTGCGCACCCCGCGGTGTGATTCCTGAGGACGGTGTGCTCGAGGTGAATACCAACGACTGTGGGTATGCCTTGCTCGGTCAGCCGATCATCCATCCCATCGTGGCCGGTGACACCGTTGAGTTGCTCATGTATCACTCCGCCCTGTCCGCCCTCGAAGAACCCACCGAGGGTCACTTCAGCATGTGGATCGGCGACGTGCTGTTCTGGGAGCTAAACGTCTCCATCCCTGCCGCAGCCGAAATTTACTTTGTACCGGTGACTGTCGACTTCGATGTGGACCCAGCCACCATCGTTCGGGTCCACCTCCATAACCACGGTGGAAACAGCTGGCGTATTGGTCATCTAAAGCGCTTGCCCTAGACCAGCCTATTTCACGCCGACTGGCTGCCCACCCTTTCTGGGGTCACTTGCACCTTCGATGCCTTGGGGCCCAGAACGCACAACCTGCACACTGGAAAAGAAGTCGATCACCTTGACCTGATGCCCAAGAGTTTCCAGCACCGCAATGGTATCGGGACTCGTATGGGTGTCAGCGAACAAGATATTGGGGGCCCACTGGTGATGAATTCGTGGAACGCTCACCGCTTCTGCTACATCCATTTGGAAGTCGATAACGTCGATGATGACCTGAAGGGTCGAGGTGATAATGAACGGCCCTCCGGAGGCACCTAGCACCATCCGCTGACTCCCATCTGGCGATATAAGCACGGTTGGGCTCATGCTGGACAGCGGCCGTGCCCCGGGCGCCACGGCGTTGGCTTCGCTGCCCACCAGTCCATAGTGATTGGGCTCGCCCGGCCGGGCGACAAAGTCATCCATCTCATTGTTCAACAACACACCACTGTTGGAGCCGACCACACGGCTACCAAACGACGTGTTGATGGTCGTAGTGAGCGCAACGGCCAACCCTTGTGCATCCAAGACTGAGATGTGCTGTGTCCCACCATCGGTACCTGGGTCGACTGGTATGCCGTAATGTTCAGACTCGAACGTCCTGGTTGGGTCGAAGTCCGCAACCACCGCTGCAATCCTTTCCGAAGAGATGATCTGACCCACCGGTACATCGACCCTGTCGGGGTCGCCCATCAAGCGGGCTCGGTCGGCGAAGGCGTGCTTCATGGCCTCGGTCAGGCGGTGAAAATATGCAGCGCTGTGGGCTCCGAGCCCCGCTACATCCACCGACTCGAGCACACCCAGGATTTGCAACAAGACGGCACCTCCTGACGAGGGCGGAGGCATGGTAATGACCTTCCACCCACGGTAGCTTCCCACCACAGGTTCTCGGTCCTTGGGGCGATATTCGGCCAGGTCTTTCTTGGTCAATACGCCACCCGATTGCCGGACCGACTGCACGATGTCCGCGGCGGTCTTTCCAGTGGTGAACACCTTCCCCCGGGTCGCAACCAGGCGCTCCAGGGTGCCCCCAAGCTTCAATCGCCGCACATGGTCGCCCTCAACCGGCACATCCGAGGACCCGAACAGTCCCATCGCGAGCGCTGGTCCATCCTCGCCGAGCTTGGCCAAGGCTTTCGCCAGATGACGCTCCACTTTGAAACCATCCGTTGCGAGCCGAATTGCAGGGGCGGCGACCGCAGCGAGCGGCAATGCACCCCAGCGGCGATGAAGCTCCACCAGACCGGCGGCCTCTCCCGGAACTGCCACAGCGAGTCCACCGATTCGACTGGCGTTTGCAGCCTCCGCCTCACCATACATCTCTCGGGTCGCTGCAGCGGGCGCCTCCTCTCTGAAGTCAAGGACCGATGCCTCACCGCTGGGTTGAACCACCACAGCAAAGCCACCTCCGCCGAGTCCGCTCCCAGCTGGCTGAACAACGCCCACTGCCAGGGCTGCGGCGACCACAGCATCAATGGCATTGCCACCCGCTGCGAGCAGTTCCGCACCGGCGGCGCTACCGAGCGCATGGTCGGCGGCTACCATGCCTTTTTCGGAACGAATGGGTGGGGGTGCGGCGGCGAGTAAACCAATGGCACACAGCGCAAGAATCAGTCGGGACATTTTCACATCAACCCCCAAGCTGATGCCCATAGGACAGCCAGCCCCACCTGGATGAGCCAGATCTTTAGACCCGGCCGCACTGCTCCTGCGGCAATGAGCGGCGCCAAACCACCAACCGCGATGCCCGCGGTCAGTCCAGGCAACAATGTCATGGAGTCTACCGATACCGCTCGCTCTACCGTGGCCGCTGCGAAAACGGCCATCCCAGTCCCGTCCGTCAAGGCGGTCAGGATGGCAGACATTAAAGTCAGAGCAGGTGCGGCCATCCAGTCGGCCAGCTCCGCTGCCCACTCGAGTCCGGACGCAACTTGTTCAGCAGCGCCTCCAACAACGGCCAACCCGGCGGCGACCACTGCGCACAGCTGCCACGCCATTCCCGATAGGTCCACATGCCCTCGCCGGTCTTGAGCCATCAGCCCGAGAGCCAAACACCCTCCCCCAATCGCCCATGGTGCAACACCCGGCACCAGTGCCGCAACGGCGACCAAGAACACCACTGCGGTTCGGGCGCGATTACCGTCCTCAGCGAGGACCAAGTCATCGGAGGAAGGTCGGGCAACCAGTGCGCAGACAATTCCCAACGGGACCAGCCCGGCAAGCAGTCCTGGATGGTCACCCGCTAAAATCAACAAAGCGGGGTCCCCCATTCTACCGATGAGGCCTCCTCCTGCCGCTGCCAAGGCCAAGCGAGCGGCTCCTTTTGGCGTAGCTGCGCCCGCACTCAGAATCGCAGCCGCAGGAATTTCACCGAGTCCCGCACCCATCAACATGGCCACGAGCCAAGCCGGTCCGGGCACGGCCAAAGGTCCTGCCGTGCGAGCCACCGCCCCAAAAAGCGTCCAGAGCAAAACCAAAACCAAGGGCTCAGCCATTTGCAGACCCTGGGGTACCACCCACAGGTCGGTGGGCGCAAGAATCCCAAGACTCAACCCAGCACCGATGGCGCCCAACACAATGACAGCGGCAGCAATAAGACGCCATCGCCACGCGGCTACAAGGCCCAACAGCACCAACGGCACCGTCGTTGCAACGATGCCAGCGATGACTGCAGTCACGGATTGCCCCGCTCTGGACGAGCGAGAACCGGGTTCTCTAGTCGCCCGACACCGTCCACCTCTACCACCACCGTCTGTCCAGGCTCGATGGGACCTACGCCCATGGGCGTGCCCGTAGAGATCAAATCTCCCGGTTCAAGGGTCATGTAGCTTGAGATGAAACTGAGCAGGGTCGGCACGTCAAACAACAGGTCACTGGTGTTCCCGTCTTGGCGCAATACTCCGTCCACCCAGCACCGAACCCGGGTGTTGAAGGGGTCGATATCCGAGACCACTACGGGGCCTGCAGGACAGAAGGTATCGATCCCCTTGGCTCTACTAAAAACACCGTCTTGGCGCTGAAATTCCCGGGCACTCACATCATTGACGGCGGTGTAGCCCGCAACAAAATCAAGGGCGTCCGCTGCGTTCACCTGGCTCATGCGACGACCGATCACCACACCGAGCTCGGCTTCGTGGTCCACGCGCCCGATCCCCAACGGAAGAAGAATGGGCTCGCCAGGCCCGATCAATGCAGTTGGGGGCATCAAGAACAGCTTGGGAACATCCGGAACAGGGCGACCCATCTCAGCGATGTGTTTGCGATAGTTGCTAGCAACTCCAATTATTTTACTGGGTTTCAGCTTCATTTTTGTTTTTCCGCTAGGGCGTCCATACACTCGGTAGGGTCCGCCGTGAACAACAGCAACCCACGCCAAACCCAGCGTTGCCACTGGTAGTCCTCAATGCGGCCTTGGGCCACGGCAAGGTGACACCGAGGCAACTCTGCACGATAAGCATCGGCCAGTTGGTCAAAGAGCAACTCAAATTCTTCTTCATCGGGTCGATACCCGACAAACAGCACCACGTGGCTGCGAATCAGGCTCCGTACTTGTGACTTGGTGGCATCGTCCCAGCCCACAGAGCCGAGGTCGGCCGGCGTCACGATAGGGTGGCTCGAGAACGACCCGCGCATGCGAACTAAGATTGGGCCATCGACCATGGGCTCACCAGGACCCACTGCAGTAAAGTCTCGTCCTCGGTCTGCGGCGGCAGCCTCAAGCAAACCATCCAGTGCCGTAGTGAACACCTTGTCGAAATGGTCGACCACAAAGCCATGGGCCGTTGTCGGCTGGACTCCGGCCGCCCCAGCCAGCGCCTCGAGCTCCACCAGCATCGCATCTCGCCCACCCGAGGCTTCTCGTGCCGCAGCACCCTCCGCAACAGACGGCGTAACGGGCCCTTGGCGACGTCCAGGCGCACCCCGAGCTTTCTTCCAACCGAGCTCTTTGGCCACCTCGCGACCGGTGTGAGAAACCACACCGGCGAGCTCTCTGGCCTCCGCAGCAAAGCGACTACCCACAAAGATTAGGCACCGGTTTTCCTGAACCGCACCGATCACTTCAACCGGGAGATTCACGCACCCGCCGCTATTACTGCTGCCTTCAGTGCCTCGTGGTCCCGACAAACTGCGCCGACTTGGCCCACAGTCAAGGAGGCTATCCGAGCCCCCAAGTCGCCAGACTTGGCCGGCCCCCAGCCTTGGGAAAGACCGTACAAATAGCCCGCAGCGTACGCATCGCCGGCTCCCGTAGTGTCGATGGCTTTGGTCGGATGAATCCCGAGTCGGTATTCAGATCCGCCATGGCGGATAAAGGAACCCCGTACACCATCCTTCACAATCACGTGGTCCACATCCTCTGCGAGACGCTCAGCGGCCTGCCGTGGCCCACATCCAAGCAGTGCCTTCGCCTCGTCGGCGTTCAGAAACACCACCGTCGCAAACTCAGAAAGAATGTGAAGCAAGGCATCCCGACAGGCGTGAACCACAAAGGGGTCTGCCAGATCAATGCTGATGTGAATCTCATTCTGGTTCGCGATAGCGATGGCCTCCATGCATCGCGATGCCATGGGTTCTCCCAGGAGTAGATAGCCAGTGACATGCAGAATACCGGCGTCTCGAATGTCCTCGTCAAACGTCTCCAAGCCCGGCATGGTCACGGATGCACCCAGGTCGGTCAGCATGGTGCGCTCAGCATCGCTGGAGATAAGCGATAAACACTTACCTGTGGCGTGGTCTCCGGTACTCTGAAGCGCGTGCTGTCCACATGCATCCATCAAGGAGCGTTCATATGCTTGGCCCAAGGAGTCCACCCCTACACAACCAGCATAGCTGACCGGAGCGCCCATCAATCCCATGCCCACGATGGTGTTCGCACAGGACCCGCCAGAAGCCATCTCCACGCCGAAATCTTTCACCGCTTGGTGGACTTCACCCCAGCGCGCGTCATCCACAGGAGTCATCTGACCCTTGGGAAAGCCGAACTGCTCGATGATGGAGTCATCCGGCACACGCACAAGTGCATCCATGATTGCATTGCCCAAGCCAACCGCTGCAAAACGAGTCATCTTCACTCCTGTGTTGCGAACAGCCGACGTAGCCGAAAGATGAGCCCTGTGCCATTGCAAGAAGCAGCGCTAAGGTAGTCGACATGAAGGGCACACACATACGAACGGCCGCCGCCGCGTTTCTGAGCATCATCGGTGTGTGGTGGTTCGTTCACGATGTCCAATGGAACCGTGTTGGAGTTGTCCTCTCGACAATTAAGATCGGCTGGGTAGCCCTCGCAGCGTCGACCCTCCTTGCTGAATTCATGCTGCGTGCCTATCGCTGGTCCACCCTGCTTACGCCCCTTGGTGCCAAACCAAAGCTGATTGATTTGTGGTCCGCCACTGTGATCGGCGCTGCTGTCAACACACTGCTCCCCCTCCGTGCCGGTGAAATCGCGAAGCCGATGGTGGCCTCCAGGCGCACTGGCATCCGTTTGACCACATTGTTCGCAACCAATGTCATGGAGCGGGTATTTGACCTGCTCGGCATGGTCACCATCCTCGTCGTGATGGTTGTCCTGCTTCCAGCCACACAAGGAAATGGAAACGATGAGCTCGTCGAGAACCTTCACTGGTACGGGGGTTGGATTGGCTTTGCGGCCATCTCTGCCATGGCGGTATTCTTCTTGCTGGCCAGCAAAGAGACGGCCGCCCGGGGCATCTTTAAACGAATTCTTTTGTTGGGACCGGCCCCAGTCCGCCCCATGTTTCTGGACCTTTTTGATGGCTTTGTCGCCGGCTTGGGGTCCACCCGCAACCGCAAGAGCCCGCTAATCGCAGGTGCACTCAGCATCTGCATGTGGCTCAATGGTGCCTTGGCCATCTGGTTTTTGTTTCAGGCCTTCGGGGTAGACCTGCCCTTTGCCGCAGCCTGCTTTACCGGCGTGGCCATCGCTTTGACAGTGGCCCTGCCCCAAGCGCCAGGATTCATCGGTGTGTTTCACATCGCCATCGAGAAGACCATGCTTCTGTGGGGAATGGCTCCAGATGAGTCCAAGGGCTTCGCACTGGTGTTCTGGTCTGTGAGCTTCGTTCCAGTGACCGTGGTGGGTCTCATCGCCATGTGGCGAGAAGGCTTGACCATGCGAGAGATCGCCAACCACGAGGAGTAGGCTCGATTCAGTCTCCGGGGTGGTACCACAGCCCGATGCAATTGCCCTCGGGGTCCTGAAACATTGCAAAGGATCCCACGCCATCCACTTCAGTCGGTGGAACGATGATGGTAGCGCCGCCAGCCTCTGCTTTGGCCACTGTCCCTTCTAAGTCTTCGACGGCGACATAAACGGCCAGGTATGGCTGCTGGTTCTCATCGACCTGATGCACTCCGCCATCGATGCCGACACCAGCCTCCGTTCGAATTGCACCGATCGGGGCGGGCTCATCGACACTCCATCCAAACACATCCTGGTAGAAGCGGCGCAGCTCCGCACCGTTCTTTCCACCAATCTGAAAATGTACAACAGGGTTCGGCATCGTGACCAGGGACTAATGCCATCCGTGGATGGCGGCCATTGATGGTTTTTCCATAGGCTAAGTTGCTATTTTAACTGTATTTTTTGTAGTTGTTGACATGTCAATCAATAGGCTAAGGCTAAGGTTTATGTATTGGGGATCCGAAGCTTAAAGAATGGAACGCATTCACATCGCCATCCGACTGGTCCTGACCATAATCCTGTTCTCCGGCCTGGTGACTACAAGCCAGAGAGTCGGCGCCAAGCTGGCAAGCTACACCGCACCTTCGGCACCAGTGGTTCCAGATGCGGTGGTTCAAGGCCGACGTACCGTCATGGACCAGCTGGCCACTGCTCGGGTTCTCGCCCAGCACGACCAAGGCCAGGCCGAGACCTTGTTGCTTCAGATTCTGACCCATGCCCGGGACCCACAGATGCGTGAGCGGGCCAGCACACTGCTCGTCGGGTTGGCACAACCCTCGTGGCCCGCTGACTACCGCCAAGGCTTTTTGGAGACCATTGCAGCCGGTGCACTCATGGCCGCACGAGACCACCAAGTCCCCCCGAGTATCATTCTGGCCCAGGCCATCCTCGAGAGTGGCTGGGGTCGGTCTGCTCTCGCCACCAAGCACAACAACCTGTTCGGCGTCAAGTCCACCCAAGGCGCCAATAGCGTGGCCTACCCCACCCTTGAGTACGGTACCCGAGGGGTGCAGATCGTCACCGCACGCTTCCGTAGCTACGGGTCAGTTGCGGAGGCCCTCAAGGACCATGGCGAGCTGCTCAGCCAGGATGAGCGCTACGCGAATGCCATGACACACAACGGAAACTGGAGGCAGTTTCTGGCTGATTTGGCGCCCACCTACGCATCGGACCCCGGCTACGGTGGTCAGATCACCCAGATTATCTCTCGGTATGACCTGGACCGCTGGGACCGACTTACCGACTCGAGCGGACTCACTGGGACACGCAGCTAAGCCAGCTCAATCCCCGGTAGGGCCATCGCTCAGTCGGACCGGCCCGTTGAGAACATGAACGAAGTCCACCACCATCACGTCCGGACTCATGTTGACCCGCCGGAGCTCATGGCGGACGATGCTCATGTCACCCCAATAGCCGGACATCTCATCCCATTCATCCCATCGGTTCGGGGCCATAGGGAGCTTGGCGAGCTCGGTCGCTGGTATCACGAGCCGTCCCGTGGAGTCATCCCCTTGGGCGAGGAGGCGTGCCACCAGCGTCATGCCATTGGGGTGGGCCACATCCGAGTCATACACGGCAATCTCAACGGCCACAATGGTCGGGGTGTCCGCCACAGGAGTGGGTGTCCACTCGACCAACAGATCCTCACTCACATCGATGGAGACATCGCCCAGAGTCAGGTCCGGCCAGGTGGCCCATAGGTCCAGATAGTTCGGGCCCGGGATGGAACCGTGCTCCGTCCGCTGCCCTTTGGCATCCACCATACTCACTTCAAATTCGGCCTCCGGAATATCTGAACCGGCGAACAATGATCCGGCCAAGAACCAACCGGACCCCATGTCGTACTTTATTTCAACGCCCGACGGCTCGCCGATCACCAGCCCACCGTCCGCGGAGATCTGGGCCGAACTGGTGGTGGCCCAGTCCTCGTAGACAAAGTCACCATAGTCTTCGACGATGCCAAACCCCATGTTGAGGGAAGTCGCTCCCGAGGCATCGCCGTCCACTTCGAGCTCATTCCCTCCGCCAGCTATGACATCCAGGTCACCCAACCAGCACTCGTCGTCGTCGTACAGGGTGACATAGGGCAGAGTCCAGTCGGTGATGGAGTCTGCCCAGTAGTAGGTGGCCTCCAGCAGGTCCTGTCGTTCCACAAGGAAGTCCATATCTCGGGCAAAATCTCTCGGGGTCTGGAAGCGGATCGCCTCTTGTTCCCCGTGGGCATTGAAGACCAGCGGCAGGGCCGGATGGTTGCGTTCCTTGGGGCCGATCACGCGGACCTCACCCACTGGCGGCAGCTCTGACGGCCGGGCCAATCCAGATATCTCACCGGCGAATCCAGGCTGTGGACCGGCTCCCATCCACCCTTCAGCATAGCTGTACCCCATGTCTGCAGCACACCAGGACATGGGGTATTGCTCCCCATCATCGTAGGTGCCCCAGGCCTCTACTGGACAGTCTAAGCGAAGCATGCTGACACTCACGGTCTCACCGGAAGAGAACGCGTCCACCTCGGTAGCCACCTCAACAGCGTTCTCCTGAGTCGCTGATCCGCGACCGGTGATCACGCCCACCGCAAGGTCACTTGGACCCGCGGGCAAAGGCGGCACCCGGAACTGAATTGCATGGTTATCCACGCTCACAATCTCCGCGTTTCTTCCACCCAGCGTGACGGTGGTCGCATTGGAGAGGCGGCGGCCTTCGATGGTGAGGATCTGCCCACCGATGCGGCCATCGATCTCGGACGGAGAGACACCCGATATCTGAGGATACTCGAACTTATCGGGCCAATAGTCTGGGTACGATGGTGCCCCGCATGCCAACAACCAAAGAATCATGGAGTCTCCAGTCGGGTCACGAGAATGTCCGAGGCGCGCACCCGCACGGGGTCTATGCCCACTTTCTTGCCGTTCCAAGTGAGTACGTCGGGCACAAACACAGTGCTCTCGTTGATTCGTGCCAAAGAGACGGTCGCACCCGCGAGCTCCGTCCAGTCCAGCTGTGCCCATACACCCGCAAGGGCCTCGGGCTCGACAGAGAACTCGCCATCATCGGTGGCGGTGCACGCCACCTCAGCAAGAACATTCCAGCTCGCACCATCCGTACCCACACAGCCGCCATCCACACAATCGAAACCGGCTTCACAATCGGCAGCACAGCCGCAGTCGCTCTCGACCCCTTCCCCGAGCAGCTGAATGACCACAGTGAGCTCACCTTGGGAAGGAGATGGCGTCCAAGTCAGCACCATGGGCTCAGTGAACGGGCCACTGTAGCGAACATCATCGTCCTCACCCGTCCACTCCCCTGCCCGATTGAAACCGTGGTTTGGCGCCCGAACCGGTGCCCCGTTGATTGCGGCACCCTCGAGTTCCTGTGGCAGGTGCATATTGCCGTCGGTGAGCGGGTACGGAATGGTACCGAATGTCGCCTCAGAGGGTGCCACCGTACCGGGGAAGCTCAGGCGCCAATCAGCACCGGGCGTCCAAGTGTCTGGAAGATCGGGGTGGCCTTGAATCACCGGACTCAGCTGATTGCCGTAGCCCACATACCAACTCTCGCCGGCGGGTCGGGGATGGACCGGTGGGTCCCTCTCCAGAGACATCATGGTCTGCCCTGGGGTCGAGAGGCGGACTGCGTCTCCGACGTCCACCATTTCCACCGGACCGGCCGTGGTGTCTGAAGGTGGACGAACCACGCAGGTGTCGGATGCGTTGGGGCCCGGGCTCAGGAAAGCCGAGACCCTGTCATAGGCGGTCGATGCCGGGTACCCGAAGCTGGCCGAGCCCACGACGAACTGCGTGCCGTCCGCCCGGGGAGAGTCTCCATACAGGTGGGTCACACCCAGGCCCAGGTTGCTTCCCCACAGTCGGTACCGAGCCACCTCGACGCGACCACCCATGGGGCTGGGTGACACCTCAATTTGACCCAAGTCTGTGCCCATCCCATGGAGGTTCACAGCGTAGTTATCGGTGGGCCGGGTGCAGGACACGATGAACATCCATATCCAGAACATCATCACCACCCCGTCCCAAGGCCAAGGTACAGCCGCAAGGTTGCAGGCTCCACTTCGCCGGAGAGCTCAGTCGCGGCATCGCGCGCCACGCTCGACTGAACCAAGTCCGCATTGACATCGCCATAGCCAGCAGTGCGCTGAAATCCATAGGCCACCCGAACAAAGGAGTCCCAATCAAAATCATTCCAGATGAAGCTTCGAACCCGAAGCTCCGCGCCCACATCGGTCAACACATAGTGGGGCTCACCCGGAGGGCTGTTCTTGGCCGAATAGTCCTTGAAGGGAACCTCTCGGCGCACCCGACCCTTGCCTGTGTCAGGAACGACGCTGTACCCCTCGATGTGGGTGTCCCCCTCAACGCGGTAGGACCACAGATTGCCCATGCTACCGAAGAACTGGAGGTACATGGACTCGGTGTAGACCGGCCCGACCCGCCAGTTCATGTCCCGGCTGATTGGGAATCGATACGCGGCATTGGCGATGAGCATGGTCTCACCAGCGAGGCTGTACCCCTCGTAGCCCGAGAACTGCACATTGTTCCCGATGGTGCCATTGCCCCAGTGGTAGGGATGCCGACCACCGGCCATAAACTCGTCCCAGCCCATCACATTCCTGTCGATCCAGCCGCCCTCAACGTCCAGCTGAAGCGTACCGCGCTCCCACAGGCCCCACAGGGTGAGCGGGATGTACTCGGTGTATGAGCCGGTGACCTGGTTGTAGCCATAGCGGTCTAAGCGCTCTCCGTCGTCGTAGACCGCGCCCGCGAGCTCCGGATCGACCACAGAAGTAAATCGATAGTTGTAGTCCAAGTAGACCCGCCGGCCGCCTCGGGGGTTGATCCACTGGTCACCTGTGAGGTCTCCCCAGAGACTCCAGTCCACATAAGCACCCACACCGGTGTGTACGGTGAATGGCACCCAGGCCGCGCCGTCGCCGTTGTCCCGGAAAGCATACCGAGACCCGTCCACGCCAGCACCCAACCAAAGCGAATCGGAGGCGACATAGCTGGCATATGCCCAGACATCGTCGCTGACCTGTTCAAACTTGAGGTCGACCACAGTCATCTCAGGTGTGGCCGCGAGCCCATCTGCATCTTCGCCGTAGCCGTAGTGTCCCTTGTAGCTGTACCGCACGTAGCCGAGGCTCAGCGCCGGCCAGAACTGATTGTTCCAGTAGGCCAAGGACAACATATTGTCCTTACCGAGCGTTACTTCACCTTCCAGGTAGTGCTTCTCGACATAGTCACCCAAGAAGAAAGCAGCTCCGGCCTCTACGGCCTTGTCCGTGGTGCGCAAGACGGGCCAACCGCTCGCCGGCATGCTTGCAGTAAACGGCGAATAGGGTTGGCTCACCGCCCCCGCACTACCGCCAGCCGGCACCATCGCGAGGTACTCATCGGCCCCTTCGCAGGCCGACTTGCGGCACACGCCAGGGTACTCAACAACGTCGTTGAGAATGGAGTCTTTGGGTACAGCGTGGATGCGGAACCCATGGCCGGTAAAGCCCGTATACAGAAGGTGACCGTCGGTCGTCGGGTCTACACCGTAGGCACCGCCCCGTAAGTTGGTCTTCTTCATCACCTCGCCGGTGGATGGGTTCAAGGTGTACACATTGTACACGCCATCCAGATCGCTCGAGAACCACGCCAAGCCGTCCGCCCCCACCACTGGATCTGTCTCCGTGAACTCGGTGTCCGTCAGACGATGAAAAGCCTTAGAGGCCAAGTCAAAATACCAGAGGTCCTGCTGGTGGGCATGGAAAAGCGACACCAGCAAGCCTTCGCCGTTGGGTACATAGCTGATGCCCTGAACCTGAGTGCCGTCCGCGAATTCCGTCAACTGAGTGAGGTTGTTGCCATCGACATCCACACTCCACAGGTTGTGGGTGCCGTCCGAATATCGGGTGAATGCAACCGTATCGCTGGTTGGTGACCAGGCGGCCTCTACCGCACGCAGGGTATTGGGCACCGGCGTCCAGTCGATCCGCAGCTTTTCCCCTTCCTCTTCCTGGATTCGGCCCACAACCAGTTGCGACCAGTTGTAACCATCGGTGTTGAGTCCGAGCCCATTGTCCATGGCGAAGCGACCCAGGGCGGACCCGCGGCCAAAATCTTCAGGACCCAGCGCAATCAATGAGCGACTGTCCGACGACCATGCGACCCGGCTGTACCCGGCCCAACCCTCCGATACAGTCTTGTCGTCCCAGGCCTTCATGGCCTTCTTGTCGTCTCCGTCCGCATAGGTGCCGCCGATGGCTCCCCACTCTTGGGGTGTGATCTGTCGAACGTTCAGTCCGTGGTCAAACCAAGCCAGGTATCGACCATCCGGTGAGTACCGGCTCATCTCCTGGTAGGCCGAGGCCCCATCCATGATCTCATCACGTTCGTTCTGAGGGGTCTGCGCCCAGTCTTCGGAAGCGCCCTCCCACTCAGGCTGGGTAAGAGAGAGCTCTCCACCGGCGACCACTCCACCATCCTCAATGGCTTTAAGCTGCGCACCGTAGTGCTCGTCCAGGTGAACACGCCAAGCACCGTACAGGTCCTCCAAGGTGCGGCCTGTCGCCTCCTCCACCACAGCGTCCCATGAACTGTGCCATCGCTCACTGCTCTTGGCGGCCATGGCAGCCATGGCACCCTCTCCGACCGCATCGTGCATCCAGCGTCCAAATGCATAGCCGTGGTTGTAGCCGCGCTCGCCCTCAAATCCGGCCTTATCGATGCGTGTAGTCCACTCGTCCAGACTCAAGACCCGGTCTTCTGCAACCGTCATGCGAAGAAAAGCCTCGCGGCTCGTTCCCCAGACATTTGTACCCGCCTGTTCC
>CAWVVG010000032.1:0-16098 GCA_963932775.1 uncultured bacterium | reverse complement strand
GCGAGGGTGGCCGGACCGTCGGCGCTGGCGTCGTTTCCGAAATCATCGAATAATTTCGATCACATGGGCCGGGACTCTCCTGAGTCCTGGCTTTTGTTTGCATAGAAGTTGGCCAATTAGAAATGGCTGGCACAGAGCTTGCACGGTCAGCCGGTACGTGGTACTTGCGCTGGTTCCTTGGCAGGCAGGGTGGAAGCGAGAAGATCTCCAGGGTGGTCCTGGTGTGCATTCTTTCCACCTCAAACGCTAACTATCGCGCGGTTTTAGCCTCATGCGCAATCAACGATACATCCTACTCGGCTTCTTCTGCGTGGCGACCTTTTTTGGTTTTGCTGTGCGGGGCCTTGTTGTGCCGTTGCTTGCGAGGATGGAGGTGGTCGATCCTCGGTTCGGCCCAATGTCCGGAACTGCGCTCCTCGGAATCTTGGTGGCAGGCGTCATCTTCTTGATGATGAATCGCCACCAGCTGGTCTACTCCTTCTCAGATGAATCCGTGTCAGAGCTCCGCAAGGTGGTCTGGCCCGGTAAAGATGAGACCGTTCGCTCTGCGACGGTGGTAGTAGCTACGACGTTATTTATTGCAGCTACGCTCGCAATGTATGACTTCGTTTGGGCCCGAGTCACCAGTACCTTCCTTTTTAGTGAAGGGTAGTCAGTCAACTCAGGAACCGCTGGGGTCAATAGAATGAACTGGTACGTCGTCAACACGCATTCTGGCTACGAGAACAAGGCTAAACTTGCTCTCGAGGACGCTATTCAGCGTGCAGGACTCGCACATAAATTTGGTGAGGTCTTGGTGCCCACCGAACAGGTGGTCGAGGTGCGCGATGGAAAGAAGAAAACGACGACCCGTAAGAGCTATCCCGGGTACATGTTCGTACAGATGGCAATGGACAATGAGTCCTTCCATGTTGTGCGCACCACCCCGAAGGTGAAGGGATTCATCGGTGGAACCCGGAGCCCTCCCCCGATGCCGGAGGACGAGGTTCGCCGGATCACGCATCAGGTTGAAGAAGAAGGAGACGCTCAAGTTGTCGTCGCTGACTTCACGCGAGGCGAGGATGTTCGTGTCATTGACGGACCCTTTGCTTCTATGGATGGAAAGGTCGAAGAGGTCAACGCGCCCCGAGCGAAGCTTCGGGTGCTGGTTACTATCTTTGGTCGGCCCACATCAGTCGAACTGGACTTCACTCAGGTTGAGCGCCTCGGCTGAGGCCGCACACAGGAACTAATATTATGGCCAAGAAAATCATAAGTCAGATCAAGTTGCAGATTCCAGCCGGAAAGGCGAATCCTGCTCCTCCAATCGGTCCCGCATTGGGCGCTGCCGGCGTGAACATTCCGATGTTCTGCAAGGAGTTCAATGCCCGCACCCAGAAGGATGCTGCTGAAGCTCTGATTATGCCGACCATTATTTCGGTCTATGCTGATCGGACCTTCTCCTTCGAGCTCCGGACGCCACCGGCGGCCGTCTTGCTCAAGAAGAAAGCCAACATCGCGAAGGGTTCTGGAGAGCCAAACAAAGAAAAGGTCGGTACGGTGACTTGGGCCCAGGTTGAAGAAATCGCCACGGCTAAGATGCCAGACTTGAACACCACGGACATTGAGGCTGCCAAGCGAATCATCGCTGGCACCGCACGCTCCATGGGCCTGAACGTTCGCTAATTCGTTTCCAATCAATCCTTTCACCCGAGTGGGGGAGGCCGTGAAAGCGGCCGCCAAAACCCCGGCGGGATGGGAAGTCCGAGAGGGCTTTCAAGGAGTCAATCATGTCAAACAAGAAGAGCAAGCGCTACTTCGCAGTCCGCGAGGGGTTCAACCCTGAAGACCGCGTGGACCTCGGCGTTGCGGTTGAGCAAGTCAAGGCGAAAGCCACGGCCAAATTCGATGAAGGTGTGGACGTTGCCGTTCGCCTCGGTGTCGACCCCAAGCATGCCGACCAGATGGTTCGTGGCGCGGTAAACCTGCCCCATGGTACCGGCAAAGTGATCCGTGTCGTTGTGTTTGCGCAGGGCGATGCAGCCAAGGCTGCAGAGGCTGCCGGTGCTGACTTTGTCGGTTCCGACGATCTTGTTGCAAAGATTCAAGATGGCTGGTTCGAGTTCGACAAGGCTGTGGCCACCACGGACATGATGGGCAAGGTCGGTCGTATCGGTCGCGTCCTCGGTCCCCGTGGACTGATGCCAAACCCGAAGGTTGGTACCGTTGTTCCTCCGGCCAAGGTCGCGGAAGCGGTTTCCCAGCTCAAGAGCGGAAAGATTGATTTCCGAGTCGAAAAGGCCGGCATTATTCATGCTCAGATTGGGCGCGCTTCCATGGAAGCGGACCAAATTGCCGACAACCTTGTCGCTCTCATTGCCACTCTGAACAGGCTCAAACCCTCTTCAGCCAAGGGCGTCTACATGAAGAGCATTACCCTTTCTTCCACCATGGGCCCTGGCGTCCGGGTGGATCCGCATGACGCAATCCGTCGTGCGGAAGCACTTTAGGAGGTCGACATGAGTCGTGTAGAAAAAGAAAACCACGTTGAGGAACTGAGCTCCCGCCTCAAGTCCGCTCCCTTTGTTGCGCTCGCTGACTACCGCGGTATCACCGTTGAAGAAGTCAATGCATTGCGCAACAAGTTTCGGAATGCAGGCATTCACTATGAGGTAATTAAGAATAAACTCGCCAAGCTATCCATCGCTGGTTCCGACAAGGAAGGCCTCAACGGCTTCCTTACTGGAATGACCAGCTGGATTATCTCTGGCGAGGATCCGATTGCTGCGGCCAAGGTGCTTAAGGCCGAAACTGAGGCTCTCATCAAGGGCGAGAGGTTCTCCATTAAGGGGGGCTATTTCGATGGTGAGATTCTCGATGGCAAAGGCGTCATTGATGTCGCCGAACTCCCGAGTAAGGACGAACTGTTCGCGATGCTTCTCGGTCTGCTTCTGAAGGGTCCCCAGCAAGTGCTGGGTGTCGTTCAAGCGCCCGGTCGTGACCTGGTCAATCTACTCAAGAACTATGAGTCCAAGCTCGCCGACGACGGCGAGTAAATTCCTTTCGAGTCGGTTCCGGGTGTTCCGGGGCGACAACTTACAATTCTACTTAAATCCAAACTGGAGGATACCATGGCGACTTCCCAATCCGACGTTGTTGACTACATTAAAAACCTTAAGCTTTCTGAGGTCAAAGGCCTCATTGAGATCCTGGAGGACGAGCTGGGTGTCGAGGCTTCCGCTCCAATGATGGCCATGGCAGCACCCGCTGCTGGTGGCGCCGCTGAAGCAGAAGAAGAGCAGACTGAATTCGATGTCGTTCTCAAGGAGATCGGCGGCAAGAAGATTGCAGTCATCAAGGCCGTTCGCAGCGCGACCGGTCTCGGCCTCAAGGAAGCAAAGGACCTCGTCGAGAGTGCCCCTGCTGACGTGAAGCTTGCACTGCCAAAAGATGAAGCCGAGGCTCTCAAGGCTGCCCTTGAGGAAGCTGGAGCCGTCGCCGAAGTCAAGTAACACTTGAGTTCTGCTGCTGGACCACCCACTGGGTGGTCCAGCATGGTTCTATTTTCCTCTGCTCGTCGATCCGTGAATGACGAGCACCCGCGGGGTGGCTTCCCTGCAACCTATTTCCATGAGATTCCACTTTGGATTTCTCTAACAGCCAACTGGCTCAGCTCTGATCGGTAATCGGGGACGCATCCATTGAGATGCGTGCCCTTTTGGCGCTGCTGCCACATCCATTGTTTTCTCTGCAAGTATTCGTAGACGGTCGGGTTTTCTGGCCACATGAATGCACCACAGGAGTCCAGAATGTCCAACCCGCTCGCCAATAACTTTCGGTTTCGCCGAAACTTCAGCAAGACTGAGTCCTTTCTGCACCCGCAGAATCTCATTGGTATTCAACGGGAGAGTTACGACAAGTTTCTGCAACTCGACAAACCAAGCGCAGAGCGTTCGGATCTTGGTCTGCAGGGCGTGTTTAAGAGTGTCTTCCCGATTCAGGACTTTGGCAACCGTGCTTCATTGCAGTTTGTTTCCTATGATCTGGATACGCCGAAATACGATGTAATTGAGTGCCGCGAACGAGGCATGACGTACTCAGCACCGCTCAAGGTTACCGTGCGCCTGGTTGTATGGGACGTGGATGCGGAGACCGACACTCGGAGTGTTTCCAACATCAAGGAGCAAGAGGTCTACTTCGGAGAGATTCCTCTGATGACGGGTACCGGTACCTTCACGGTAAATGGTACCGAGCGCGTGGTTGTTAGTCAGCTGCACCGCTCACCAGGCATCTTTTTCGACGTAAACAAGAGCAAGACATCGTCCAGCCAGAAGCTGATCTTCTCTGCACGTATCATTCCGAATCGCGGCTCCTGGATTGACTTCGAGTTCGACAACAAGGATCTGCTCTACGTGCGGATCGACCGGCGGAGAAAACTTCCCGCCACGGTTCTGTTGCGGGCGCTGGGCTACTCCACAGAGGAGCTGCTGAACTACTTCTATCAACGAGAGACCTTGCGCTACGATGCGAAGGCCAAGAGCTGGTCGAAAGAGACCACCGAGGATCTGCTTAAGATTCAAACCGCTACGGTCGACTTGTGCGACGGTGATGGCACCGTGATTTGTCGGACCGGTCGCAAGTTTCTCAAGCCAGTGATTCGCAAAATGATCAAGGCGGGGATGCTCAGTGAGGTCACTCGGGAAATTGAAGGAAAAGAGGCCGTAGTAAATGTGGGCTCGATTCCGGTCGCCTCTGAGTCTGTAGCTGGCGTCGTCAGCGCCTGGGACATCGTGGACATGGAGACCGGTGAGATTCTGGTCCAGTGCAACGAAGAGATTGACGAAGACAAGCTTCAGTTGCTTCTCGACAAGGGCATTCATGAGTTCGAGACGCTGTATATCGACAACGTGATTGTGGGTTCATTCCTGCGTGACACACTCCTTGTCGATCAGATCGAGACCACTGAAGAAGCGGTCATGGAGATCTACCGTCGGCTTCGCCCTGGCGACGCGCCGACCTACGATGCAGCCCTGAAGCACTTCGAGAACTTGTTCTTCAATGCGGACCGCTACGACCTCTCGCGGGTTGGTCGCTTGAAGATCAACCACAAGCTGGGGATCGACGAACCCCTTGAGCAGACCACGCTGACCCGCGAAGACATTCGTTTGGTTGTGCAGTACCTGATCGACCTCAAGAACAACAAGGGTGAAGTGGACGACATTGACCACCTCGGAAACCGGCGCGTCCGGGCTGTGGGTGAGCTTCTTGAAAACCAGTACCGTGTTGGCCTGGTCCGCATGGAGAAGGCGATCAAGGAGCGCATGAGCTTGAGTGAGATCGAGGCTCTTATGCCTCACGACCTCATCAATGCCAAGCCAGTCAGTGCTGTAATCAAGGAGTTCTTTGGTTCATCTCAGCTGTCTCAGTTCATGGACCAGACCAATCCGCTCTCCGAGGTCACCCACAAGCGGCGTCTCTCGGCTCTTGGGCCGGGTGGTCTGACCCGCGAGCGGGCAGGCTTCGATGTTCGTGATGTTCACCCGAGTCACTATGGCCGTATCTGTCCGATCGAGACCCCGGAAGGTCCGAACATTGGTCTGATCGCTTCGCTTGCGACCTTCGCTCGGGTCAACGAGTATGGCTTTATCGAGACTCCGTATCGGATCGTTAAGGACGGCGTGATCACCAACGATGTGAAGTACTTCACTGCGCTTGAGGAAGAAAACAACGTCATCGCTCAGGCCAACCTTCGCCGCGACGAAAAGGGAAACATCACACAAGAAACGCTGATTGCGCGTGTTCGTGGTGAGTTCTCCAGCATTCTTAAGAATGATGTCACGCTTATGGATGTGGGCTCTACTCAGCTGGTCAGTGTTGCGGCGAGTCTCGTTCCTTTCCTTGAAAATGACGATGCAAACCGTGCGCTTATGGGCGCCAACATGATGCGTCAGGCGGTTCCGATGGTTCGGGTTCAGGCTCCTTTGGTGGGCACTGGAATGGAACGGCAGGTCGCACTGGATTCAGGGGTCACTACCGTGGCTCGTCGGGACGGATTTGTTGAGAACGTTGATGGCACTCGAATCGTTGTGAAGACGGACGGAAGCCAGGGAGATGAAATCGGCGGCGACGTTGATATCTACAACCTCAACAAGTTCCAACGGTCCAACCAGAACAGCTGCATCAACCAGCGTCCTGTGGTTCGTGTGGGTGACGAGGTCAAGGCCGGGGACATCATTGCGGATGGTCCGTCCACCGATCTTGGTGAGCTGGCCTTGGGTCAGAACCCGGTTGTCGCCTTCATGCCTTGGCAGGGGTACAACTTCGAGGATTCGATCTTGATCTCCGAGCGTCTGGTGCGCGAGGACTACTACACTTCGATTCACATCGAGGAGTTTGAGTCTGCGGCCCGGGACACCAAGCTTGGCAAGGAAGAAATCACTCGCGACATTCCGAATGTTGGTGAGGAGGCCCTCCGAAACCTCGATGAGTCCGGAATCATTCGCATTGGCGCCTATGTCCGTCCCCAAGACATCTTGGTTGGCAAGATTACACCGAAGGGTGAGACGCAACTCTCTCCTGAGGAGAAGTTGCTTCGTGCCATTTTCGGTGAGAAGGCCGGCGATGTAAAGGACACCTCACTTCGGGTTCCCCCGGGTGTTGAGGGTGTAGTCATGGGTGCACAGGTATTCTCCCGCGAAGGCGTTGAGAAAGACCAACGGTCCCTTGAAATCGAGGAGCAAGCAGTTGCCCGCATCAATCGGGACCGGAATGAGAACATCCGAACGGTACGCGAATCTGCGTATCGCGAGTTGGTTCGCTTGCTTGCTGACCGGAAGGCCGGCGCAAAGATCGTGGATGACTCGGGTGAGGCGCTGTTGAAGAAGGGTGAGGTCTTTACGGCCACCAACCTTCGCGCGCTCCAGTTCGAGCAGTACGAACGAATCACCATCGAGGATGGAGAGGACATTGAAGAAGGCGTCTGGAACCTCGTGGACAAGGTCCGCGAGAAAGAGGACCAGGTGCGCGATCGTTACTTGGCGAAGATTGAGCGCCACAAGAAGGGCGACGAGCTTGCTCCCGGTGTCATAAAGTTGGTCAAGGTCTACGTCGCCATCAAGCGCAAGCTTCAGGTCGGTGACAAGATGGCTGGTCGCCACGGAAACAAGGGTGTGGTCTCGAAGGTCATGGCGGTTGAAGACATGCCTTACCTTGAAGACGGCACTCCAGTGGATGTGGTTTTGAACCCACTCGGCGTTCCATCTCGTATGAACGTTGGTCAGGTGCTCGAGACTCACCTGGGATGGGCTGCTCGCGGAATGGGCGTTCGAATCGGCGAGATGATCGATGAGGCTTACTCTGAGGAGAAACTTCGTGACTACTTGAAGGGCTGCTTTCCCGATGTACCGGAAGTCCTTACCACCCTCGACGGCGCCAGTTTTGAGCAACTCGTCGACTTCGGAAACAAGTACCGAGGTGGTGTGACAACAGCGACACCTGTGTTCGCCGGTGCGGCGGAATCTGAGATCAAGAAGGCGCTATCCCATGCTGGTCTCGACCAGGACGGACAGTCGATTCTCTACGATGGCAGAACTGGCGAGCCCTTTGAGAACCGTGTCACCGTTGGTGTCATGTACGTGCTCAAGCTTCACCACCTTGTCGACGAGAAGATCCATGCTCGTAGCATTGGACCGTACAGTCTCGTTACTCAGCAGCCACTCGGTGGTAAGGCCCAGTTTGGTGGTCAGCGTCTGGGTGAGATGGAAGTCTGGGCAATGCAGGCATACGGCGCGGCGTACACTCTTCAGGAATTCCTGACGGTGAAGTCGGACGACGTTGCCGGCCGGACCCGCATGTATGAGTCCATCGTCAAGGGCGAGAACGTTCTTGATGCAGGCCTTCCAGAGAGCTTCAACGTCTTGGTCAAGGAGCTTCAAGCGCTCGGTCTCGACGTCGATCTTGTCGAGGACAAGGAAGTTCTTCGCCAGTAGGTATTTGACTCGGGCACCTCATCCGAGGTGTCCGGATTTGTTCATCGTTTTTTTCCAATTCATTTTTTCTCTCTTCTCACGTCCGAGAAGCGTCAACCTCCCTGGAGTCGACCGTGAAGGACATCTACAACATTTTCGAGAAGCCCAAAAACCCACTCAACTACGTTGCGGTACGCATCGGTCTGGCCAGTCCAGACAAGATTCGCAGCTGGTCACATGGTGAGGTTAAAAAGCCCGAGACCATCAACTATCGGACATTCAAGCCCGAAAAGGATGGCCTTTTCTGCGCCAAGATCTTTGGCCCAGTAAAGGACTACGAGTGCCTCTGCGGGAAATACAAGCGCATGAAGCATCGTGGAATCACTTGCGAAAAGTGTGGCGTGGAAGTCATCCAGTCTAAGGTTCGCCGTGAGCGCATGGGTCACATCGACCTCGCGACACCAGTGGCCCACATCTGGTTCCTTAAGAGTCTTCCAAGTCGCATTGGAAACTTGCTAGACATCTCCCTGAAGAGTCTGGAGCGCGTGCTGTATTGCGAGTCGTATATGGTGACCAACCCGGGTGACTCAGCCCTCGAGGTTGGAGAGATTCTCACGGAAGAAGACTACCGCGAAGCCATTGAGATCTACGGGTACGGTTCCTTTGATGTCGGTATGGGTGGTGAAGTCATTCGTGACGTGCTTGCCCAGATGGATATCAACGCGCTCGGTGACGAATTGCGGATCCTGATGCGGGACACGAACTCGGAAGCTCAGCGTCGCAAGCACGCCAAGCGCCTCAAGATTGTCGAGGCCTTCCGTGACAGCGGAAACCGGCCTGAGTGGATGATGATGGAAGTGGTTCCGGTCATTCCTCCCGACCTTCGCCCATTGGTGCCGCTCGATGGCGGTCGTTTCGCTACTTCGGACCTCAATGACCTGTATCGCCGGGTCATCAACCGGAACAACCGTCTGAAGCGCCTTCAGGATCTTCACGCGCCTGAGATTATCATTCGCAACGAAA
The DNA here is from genome assembly GCA_963932775.1 of uncultured bacterium. Classification (GTDB taxonomy): domain Bacteria; phylum Myxococcota_A; class UBA796; order UBA796; family UBA796; genus UBA796. Next base: position 7,129 of record CAWVVG010000032.1, on the reverse strand, counting down.
AGCGGATGCTCCAAGAGGCTGTGGATGCGCTGTTCGACAACGGACGTCGTGGCAAGACCTTCACCGGTCCAAACAAGCGCCCGCTCCGCTCCCTTTCAGATATGCTCAAGGGCAAGAACGGGCGCTTCCGCCAGAACTTGCTTGGAAAGCGGGTCGACTATTCTGGCCGTTCTGTCATCGTGGTAGGCCCGGAACTTCGGCTTCACCAGTGTGGTATTCCCAAGAAAATGGCCCTGGAGTTGTTCAAGCCGTTCATCTACAACAAGTTGGAAGAACGCGGCTTCGTGAACACGATCAAGGCAGCCAAGAAGATGGTTGAGCAGAAGGTAGACGAGGTCTGGGACATCCTAGATGAAGTCATCCAAGAGCACCCAGTGCTGTTGAACCGTGCGCCCACCCTTCACCGCTTGGGTATGCAAGCCTTCGAGCCTGTCCTTACCGAGGGCAAAGCCATTCGTCTTCACCCTCTGGTCTGCGTGGCATTCAACGCCGACTTCGACGGTGACCAGATGGCGGTTCACCTTCCTCTGAGCATCGAGGCCCAGATTGAAGCGCGTGTTCTGATGATGTCGACAAACAACATTCTCAGTCCAGCGTCGGGTCGTCCGATCATTCAGCCTTCTCAAGATATCGTGCTCGGGTCTTACTACATGACCCGAGAGCGTGCCTTCGCGAAGGGAGAGGGGCGAACCTTCTCCGGTCCATCTGAAGTACTTGCTGCTTACGATGCCGGTGAAGTGGATATGCATGCGAAGGTTCAGGTGCGTATGCCCGCTCCTGATCTGCAGACCCGTCTATTGAACGACTTTCCAGAACTTCACGATGTTCGGCTCTTGATTGGCGTCGACACCGATCGCGACCAATCTGAAGCCTGGTTCGCGCACCGTGGTGTGGTTCGTGCCATTACCGACGGCGCAGTGGGCGAGGTTCCTGTTCTTGGCGGAGACGTTCACGTCAGCATCAACGGCGACAACGAAGATGTTTCCGATGGCGTCGCACTGTTCAGCCTTCATCAGCAAAATGGTGATGCGTCTGGTGTGAAGGGCCTTTGGACATTCGGAGTTTCCGGAATGGCCGGCAAGGCCAAGGTGCCTGGTGTGTTCTCAGAAAAGGGTACTGCGAGCCGGAAGGTGACCAAAATCGAGGGTGATGATTTCACTGCGGTTGGAGTCGAGCTTCCCAAGCTTCGCGGAAATGCCCGTTTCATCGGCCTGATCAACCCCAAGCTCGCCCTGAAGAAGGGTGGCGAGGTATTGGTCGATGCTCGGATGAACGTAGACAGTCGACTGGACACCCTCAGCCGCGCAGTCAACGTTTTGCGGGCGGAGTTTGGCGAGGACTTGGTGATGGTCGCGACCTCTGCAGGCTTCTTTGGCTTCCAGGGTAAGCTGCCCACCGCAAGTCGAGGCAATGTGGTCACGACAACCGTTGGCCGCGTGCTCTTCTATGACATCGTGCCCGACGAGGTTCCATTCTCCCTGTGCAACCAAACGCTCAAGAAGAAGAACTTGGGTGAGTTGATTGACCGCTGCTACCGATCTGCTGGAGCGAAGAAGACTGTGCTCTTTGCTGATGCGCTCATGCAGCTGGGCTTCAGCATGTCGACCCAGGCCGGTATCTCAATCTGTGTGGATGACATGTGCATCCCATCGACCAAGGGGCAGATTCTAGACGAAGCCCGTGTCGACGTAGAAGAGACCGAGAGTCAGTACAACGATGGCCTGATCACCATGGGTGAGAAGTACAACAAGGTTGTCGACATCTGGTCCAAGGTCACCGACGAGGTATCCAAGAACCTCATCACCGAGATCTCGAAAGAGACGGTGGTGAATGCCGCTGGCGATGAAGCCGAACAAGATTCCTTCAACAGCATCTTCATGATGGTTGACTCCGGCGCTCGTGGTTCTACGACCCAGATTCGTCAGCTTGCCGGTATGCGTGGTCTGATGGCTAAGCCTTCTGGCGAGATCATCGAGACTCCGATTACGGCCAACTTCCGTGAAGGTCTCACAGTGCTTCAGTACTTCATCAGTACTCACGGTGCTCGTAAGGGCCTCGCGGATACCGCATTGAAGACGGCGAACTCCGGTTATCTCACCCGCCGATTGGTGGATGTGGTTCAGGACTTCATCGTTACTGCTCGGGACTGCGACACGGCAGACTCGATGGAGATCTCGAGCTTAATCGAGGGCGGTGAGATCATTGATCACGTTGCAGATCGCGTCCTTGGACGGGTGGCGGCGGAAGACATCTACGACCCATACAGCGACGAAGTTCTTGTTGCTCGGAACGAGATGATTGACGAAGCAGCAACCCAGCGTCTGGTACAGGCCGGAGTAGACCGGGTTCAGATTCGGTCCGTCATGAGTTGCGACATGCATTGGGGTGTTTGCTCCATGTGCTACGGTCGCGACCTGGCCCGAGGCAAGCTCGTCAACATCGGAGAGGCGGTTGGCGTTATCGCCGCTCAGTCCATCGGAGAACCCGGAACCCAGCTCACCATGCGGACCTTCCATATTGGTGGTGCGGCTTCGGCCAAGCTCACAGAGTCCTACTTGGAACTGAAGAACTCGGGAACCATCAAGTTCTCTGAGTTCCTCACTACGGTGAATGATCGCGATGGGCACAGCATTGCGCTGGCTCGTAACGGTGAGATTTACGTAGTCGACGAGAAGGGCCGCGAGCGGGAACGGTACGGAATCCCGTATGGTGCCACCTTGTTGGTCAAAGACGGTGAGCGTGTCAGCGCCACTGCACGGATCGCGGAGTGGGACCCCTTCACCACGCCAATATTGGCCCATGAGTCTGGTGTGGTCGCTTACCAAGACTTGATCGATGGCAGAACCGTCGCTCAGCAAACGGATGAACTCACTGGCCGGAAACGCATGGTCGTGATGGAATACAAGGAGTCTGAACTTAAGCCTCTCTTGGCCATCAAGAGGGGTGAAGACTTCGCTGCGCGCATGTTCCTGCCCTCCGGTTCGAATATCTTTGCGAACGAGGGTGATGAGGTGCAGTCCGGCGACGTGCTTGCCAAGATTCCACGTGAGACCACGAAGACCAAGGACATTACCGGTGGTCTTCCACGGGTTGCGGAGCTCTTTGAGGCTCGGAAACCCAAGGAGGTCGCCATCATCACTGAGGTCGAGGGTGTGGTCAGCTTCGGTAAGGACACGAAGGGCAAGCGGCGCATCGTCGTGACACCCGAGGGTGAGGAAGCTCACGAGTACCTGATTCCGAAGGGCAAGAACATCGTCATCAACGAGGGCGACTATGTCCGCTCCGGTGATGCCCTGATGGACGGCGCGGTCAACCCACACGACATTCTCAAGATTAAGGGTGAGCATGAACTGGCTCACTACTTGGTCGATGAGATTCAGGAAGTCTACCGACTCCAGGGTGTAAAAATCAATGACAAGCACATCGAAGTTATCTGCCGCCAGATGCTTCGGCGTGTTCGAATCACCCGGGTGGGCGATACGGAGTTCTTGGTTGATCAGGCCGTGGATAAGTGGAAGTTCGAGGAAAACAACCGGTCGATCGTGGCCAGCGGAGGCGTACCAGCCCAGGCGGAGCCACTCCTTCTCGGAATTACCAAGGCATCACTGTCGACGGATTCATTCCTCTCAGCTGCATCCTTCCAAGAGACTACACGCGTTCTCACAGAGGCCTCCATCAATGGAAAGGTCGACGGGCTTCGCGGGTTGAAGGAGAACATTCTCATGGGTCGTTTGATCCCAGCCGGTACCGGGTTCGCCTCGTACCAGAAGTTGGGCATGGTCATCGACGGTGAGAAGGCGGCTGCAACCGATGATATCGATAGTTCCGAATCATTTTCGGGGCTCGCATAGTCTGAGCCTTCCTTTTGGTTCCGCGATCCTTTTGGGTCGCGGAACCAATGGGATGCTTGACACCAGGACTAGAATCTCATAGAAAGGCTGGCCGTAAAGTGGGGCTCGGTCCCTGCATACAACGTTTTAGAGGTAACAAATGCCGACAATCAACCAACTTGTTCGAAAGGGCCGTGTGCGTGCGCGTAAGAAAAGCGACTCGCCGGCACTCAAGGGCGCTCCCCAAAAGCGTGGCGTGTGCATTCGCGTGTACACCACCACCCCAAAGAAGCCCAACTCAGCCCTTCGTAAGGTTGCACGTGTACGCCTCACCAATGGAATGGAAGTGACTTCCTACATTGGTGGTGAGGGTCACAATCTTCAAGAGCACTCCACAATCCTGATCCGCGGTGGGCGCGTCAAGGATCTCCCTGGTGTGCGCTATCACACTGTACGCGGCACCCTGGATACTCAGGGCGTTGCTGACCGCCGTCAAGGCCGGTCCAAGTACGGTACCAAACGGCCGAAGAAGTAGGAGTCTGAAATGCCCCGTCGTCGCGAAGTACCGAAACGAAAAGTCCTCCCGGACCCGCTTTACCATGATCAGCTTGTGACAAAGTTCATGAACTGTATGATGGTAGATGGCAAGAAAGCCATTGCTGAGAAGATTGTTTATGGTGCCTTTGAGGTAATCCAAGAGCGTACCCGTGAGGAGCCGCTCAAGATTTTCCACAAGGCGCTTGAAAGCTGTCAGCCCATGGTAGAGGTAAAGAGCCGCCGTGTCGGTGGTGCAAACTACCAGGTTCCGGTGGAAGTTACCTCCCAGCGTAAGATGGCTTTGTCCATGCGTTGGATTATTCAATACGCTCGGCAACGGTCTGGCCGTTCCATGCGTGAGAAGCTCGCTAATGAGCTTATCGAGGCCGCCCATCAGCGCGGTTCCGCCGTCAAGAAGCGGGACGATGTGCACCGGATGGCCGAAGCCAACAAGGCATTCTCCCACTACCGCTGGTAGAACCCTAAAAACTTATTGCCCCGTCTGACTCCAGACGGGAGCACACCACCTTTCCCGGCAATACGCCTGGAGAGCCCCTTTTCCTCTCAGCGTGTGGCCGTGGTGTCCGCGAAGCTGGGGTGGGTAAAACATCATGAGCGTGGACCTCCACCGCACGCGCAATATTGGCATTATGGCCCATATTGACGCCGGCAAGACAACGCTGACGGAGCGCATCCTGTATTACACGGGCATGTCGCACTGCATTGGTGAAGTCCACGACGGCAACGCGACAATGGACTGGATGGTCCAAGAGCAGGAGCGAGGGATCACGATCACCTCCGCTGCTACCACGTGCCAATGGGATGATCATCGGATCAACATCATAGATACCCCTGGGCACGTCGACTTCACCATTGAGGTTGAACGATCCCTCAGGGTGCTCGACGGTGCCATCGCTCTGTTCTCTGCGGTGGAGGGCGTCGAGCCCCAGTCCGAGGCGGTTTGGAGGCAGGCTGAGCGATACGGTGTTCCTCGGATCGCGTTTGTGAATAAGATGGACAGGATCGGCGCTGATTTTCATCGCGTCTGTGATGCCATTCGTACGCGCTTGCACCCCAATCCAGTGGCAGTTCAGTTGCCGATTGGGTCAGAGGGTGGATTCTGTGGTGTGGTCGACCTGATTGGGCTCAAGGCACTGGTCTGGGGTGAAGACAGCCGGCTGGGTGCCGAGTTCGATGTGGTTGAGATTCCTGCTGAAATGTTGGACGAGGTTGAGGCGGCTCGTCAGCTGCTTATCGATTCGGTATCCGGGTGCAGCGAGCGCATCGTGGACCTGTTTCTCGACGGTCAGCCGATCCCGGACAGTTTGTTGTGGGCAGCCACCCGTACGGCCACACTGAGCGGAGAGATTGTTCCGGTATTTTGTGGTTCAGCCTTCAAGAACAAAGGTGTGCAGCCCCTGCTGGACAGCGTGCTCCACCTGCTTCCGTCTCCGCTGGATGTTCCGCCGACCCAGGGAGTGGACCCAAGTAGGGAAGACAAGATTATCGAGCGGCTTCCCCAGGAAGATGAGCCGTTTTGTGCTCTGGCATTCAAGGTCATGACCGACCCGTACATGGGCACGCTTACGTTCCTGAGGGTGTACTCGGGTACCGTAGAGGCCGGGTCCACGGTTTTGAATCCTCGTACCGGCAAGAAGGAACGTCTCGGGCGGCTCTTCCAGATGCATGCCAACAAGAGGGACGACGTCGGTGTGGCCTCGGTAGGGAATATCTTGGCTGTAGTCGGCCTCAAGAGTACGGCGACCGGCGACACATTGTGTGATCAAAAGAATCCCATATCCTTAGAGCCCATGCTCTTCCCTGAGCCAGTGATCGCGGTGGCCATCGAGGCCGACACCAAGTCGGACGAGGAAAAGCTCACACAGGCCCTGGAGAGACTCTCTCATGAGGACCCAACCTTTCGGGTACACACGGACGAGGAGACTGGGCAGACCATCGTTTCCGGTATGGGCGAGCTCCACTTGGAGATCATTAGCGATCGCCTGGTTCGAGAATTCAATGTTGGATGTCGAGTTGGCCGCCCGCAAGTGAGCTTCCGAGAGACCGTCGGCAAAGAGGCCGAAGGGGAGGGAGTCTTTAAGCGTCAAACCGGTGGTCGTGGCCAATATGGGCATGCCAAAATTAGGATCACCCCCAAAAAGCCTGGTGGTGGCTTCGAGTTCGTTGATGCCATTAAGGGTGGCGTGATTCCTAGAGAGTTCATTAAGCCAACCGCACAAGGAATAGAGAGTGCGCTTGGGCGAGGCGTCCTGGCTGGCTACCCGCTTGTGGACGTTAAGGTCACGCTGTACGACGGCTCCTATCATGACGTGGATTCGTCAGAAGTGGCGTTCAAAGTGGCAGGAAGCATGGCGTTGCAAGATGCGGCGAACAATGCGGACCCAGTTTTGCTAGAGCCGGTGATGGCTGTCGAAGTGTCGACCCCTGAAGAATATATGGGCAATGTGATTGGCGATTTGAACAGCCGTCGCGGCAGTGTGAACCGAATGGAAGATCGCCCAGGCCTAAAAATTCTTGGTGCAGATGTACCGCTTCAGCTCATGTTCGGTTATGCGACCGACCTTCGCTCTGCGACCCAAGGTCGGGCTACGTTTTCAATGCAGTTTGATCACTATGCACCGGTTCCCACGGTGGCCTCTGAAAAGATAGTTCAGCGGGTTCGCGGATTCTAAGTTTCATCAGTTTCGTCAGTTTCGTCAGTTTCATCGTTTTCATCAGTATCAACCTAAAGGTTGAAGGAG
>CAWVVG010000031.1:0-16206 GCA_963932775.1 uncultured bacterium | reverse complement strand
CAACCGGCAGGGTCTGAAGCAAGCGGTCGTCCCATTGAAGGGAGTTCATTGTAGGTGTTTCCACGCGCTATCCTAACCGGCCGAGTTTGTGGCGGATGGAGGTGAGATCAAGGCGACCAATTCGGGTAAATCGGTCGAGCATCTGGTGACCACTGTGCGCCAGATCGAGCAAGCGACGCGCCCGGGTCACCACAAAGCGACCCTCCAGCATGGTGGCCGGTTTCGACGATCGGCCGTATTCATCCAATAACTTCACAGCTGTCTCAAGCTTCTCGATTGTGTCCTTCACCAAGCCCAACTCTCGCTCCTGGAACACCCGGGTGATCATCTTTACAATGTCGGTTTCTGCTTGGAATGCCCGCCTGCCACCCGATCGGCCCGAGTCTTTGACCACACCCCAGCTGCGAAGATCGGCCAAAGTCATGGAGACACTCCCCACACTGAGTCCAGTATTTTCGACGATTTCAGCCGATGTAAGGGACCTTGGCGACAGATAAAGGCAGGTCCAGACTCGTCCCATCGACGGCTTGAAGTTCCAAAAACCCATGATGTCGCCCACGGCCTCAGCAACCAAACCACGGGCTTTCGCTAGTGCTTCGTCCGCATCGATTCGGTGACTCTTGGATGTGGAAGCTGTGGACTGCATGGCATTCAAATAGTTCAGACGTTAAGAAATACACGATTTCAACAGCCATTGAAATAGTCCGCCTCAACCACTTTATCCACCCCAAGAGTCCGACGATGCACATTCAAGCAAGCCGCACCGAGCCTGACGGTCTTCATGCAGGGGCGCGACGCACTCTGATCGAGGACATCACACCCGTGTTCGAGCTGGTCTCCGAAGAAATGGGATTGGCCGAATCGGAGCTCCATGCACAGCTGCAGGTCACCATTCCTGCGGTCGCGGAGATTGGGCGCTACCTCGCAATGGCTGGAGGAAAGCGCTTCCGCCCGCTGCTGACGGCACTGGGTGCAGGAGCGGTGGGCTACCAGGGCAGCATCGGCCACCTTGCTGCTGTCGGAGAGCTTCTCCACCTGGGCAGCTTGCTCCATGACGATGTGGTGGACGACGGCCAAGAGCGGCGGGGACAACAGTCCGCACAGCGTGTCTACGGCAATCCGGCAGTCATCCTTACGGGCGATTATTGCGTTGCCCGGGGACTCCTTCTGAGCAGTGAGCACGGAGGGCACGAGGCCGTGACCCGGTTGGCTTGGACGGTCACCGCCATGTCGGAAGGGGAGGTCACCCAGTTGCTCAACCGGGGCAACCTGGACTTGGATGTCGAGACCTACATGGACATCGTGCACAAAAAAAGCGCCACGTTGATTGCCTGGTGTGTCGCTGCCGGTGCTTGGTCCATGAAAGATGAGGCTGCCGCAGAAGCGCTGTACACCTATGGCCTGAATGTGGGCACCGCGTTCCAGATCACCGACGATGTGCTCGACTACACCGGCGACAAACTCACCACAGGCAAGCGCCGCGGCCGAGACTTGGCCGAGCGCAAGATCACCCTCCCCTTGTTGATTGCAATGGAGAGAATCGATGGACTGAGGGATCGCCTCCGCACCGCCAACCCAAGCCCAGAACGAATTCCAGCCCTATTAGAACAGGTCAGGGCATCGGGAGCCACGGATGCCGCACTCGAGCGGGCCCGTGGGTTGGTGCAGGACGGTTTGAGCGCGCTGCACACTCTCCCAAAGACTCCCCACCGTGATGCCCTGGAACGCTTGGCCCATCACCTCGTGGACCGCATCGCATGACAACACCCAGCACCCTTGCTCCCACTGCCGGCGCCTCGGATCGCGCCCCCGCTGTACGGAAAATGTTCAACGACTTGGCCCCTCGCTATGACCTGGCCAACCGAGTACTCAGCCTTGGGCTCGACCAATCCTGGCGGCGGGTTGCCATCGCTGCGCTGGGGTCCCATGGTCAAGGTCAGGTCTTGGACTTGTGCGCCGGTACTTTGGACCTGACACGAATGCTCCTCGACCGGGGAGCTGAGCACGTCTTCGCTGCAGACTTCTCTCCAGAAATGCTCGCAACGGGTGGCTCAAAGCTTCAGGAGGGTGAGCCATACAGCATCCACTGTAACGATGCGCGAGACCTTCCCTTTGATGATGCCAGCGTGGACGCGATCATCTGCGGTTTTGGTCTCCGGAATGTACCCGAGCTGCCCCGGGCACTCGCCGAGTGTGCACGGGTCTTGCGCCCAGGTGGAACCCTCGTGGTGTTGGACTTCTTTCAGCCTGTGGGTGTGATTTCAAAGCTGCTGCAAGGAAGCTACAATCGCTTGATTGTACCGATTGTAGGCGGAATGATCACGGGTTTTGGAGAAGCGTACTCTTACCTAAACCAATCCATCGATGCCTTCTGCACGGCAGATGAATTCGTCAAACTGCTCGACGAAGCCGGCTTCGAAGCCAAGCACCGCAACATGTTCCCACCGGTGGCTCAGCTGGTCGAAGGTGTGCGACGTGATGGCTGAAAACACGCCCAGGTGGGTTCGAGTCCAAGTGTCCTTGGCTGACATCGATCCCTGGACGCTGCTGCCATCCCTTCAAGCGGATGGCGCCCGGCTCATGGCCTGGTCTTCGCCCCAGCAACACACCAGCTTTGTCGCAGTCGGCGCCGTCACGGAACACCGCCCGGAAGGAACAGAGCGCTTCAACCAAGCCTCCTGTTGGTGGGAACCCATCATGGCGTCCCTTGAAACACAGGACCTCGCAGGCCAAACGATCGCGAGCTCTGTACCTGCATGTTTGGCCGGCTTCGCCTTTCGAGATGACCCGAATCGCTCCGATGAATGGGCCGCCTGGGGCGATGGAGCACTGTGCGTTCCCGAAATCCTCGTCTGGACCACCACCGAAGGCTCCATAGCGGTCTTCACGGTCGATACAGACCAGCACACCATTGCCAGTCGCCTTCCCATCCTGCGCCATCAACTGAGTGAGTGGATGGCGCACACTCCAGATACGACTGTGGAGGCCACACCATCCGCGGTCCTGGTGGAATCCAAGGCGAGCGATGCCTGGGAACAGTGGCGGGCCCGAGTGGAGGCTGCAAAGGCAACCATCGCCCTTGGTGATCTACAGAAGGTCGTTCTCGCCCGCGCCCAAGCCTACCAGCCAGCCGACGCGCATCTCTTTGACCCACTGGCGACAGCCTTGGCACTCCGAGATCGCCAGGTCGACTCCACCACATTTCTAATCCGACGAAAGGATGGCCAAGCCTTCCTTGGCTCCAGTCCAGAGATTTTGGTGCGACTTGCGGACCAGGTGGTGAACACCGTAGCCCTCGCAGGCACCCGAAGAAGGGATCCCGCCTCGGGCTCCAAGGACGCAGCGCTTGGGGCCCAGCTTCTGGACAGTGAAAAGGACCGACATGAGCAGCAGTTGGTGGCAATCGCCATCACTGAAGCCCTCGCTCCGGCCGTGACCGACCTCACCGTTGCGGATGTGCCTGAGGTGGTCTGCCACCCCGACGTACAGCACCTGCGAACAGCCATCCAAGGCCGCCTGTCCGATGACACCAGTATCTTCGATCTGGTAGATCGCCTGCACCCAACGCCCGCCGTAGGCGGACTCCCTCGAGAGTCTGCACTGGCTTGGCTGGACGACAATGAACGCTTGGACCGCGGCTGGTACGCGGGCCCCATTGGATGGATTGGTGGCGACGGAAACGGAGAATTTGTGGTGGCCATTCGATCTGTTTTGATGGCGGAGGGTCATGCCTCTGCCTTCGCTGGGTGTGGCCTGGTCGCCAGCTCAAACCCTGCCGATGAATGGGAGGAGAGCCAGGTCAAGCTTCAGACTGTCCGCCAAGGTCTCGCCGCAGGTCTGGACCGGTGACCAACACCGCTCTGCTCAATCGCCTCCAAGCGGTTCAGATCGCCGACGCGGCAGTCGCACACGGCCTACAAGATGCAGTGCTGTCCCCGGGGGCAAGAAACACTCCATTGATAATGGCACTGCACGATATTGCTGCAGCGGGCTGGCCGGTTCGGCTTCACTCGGTGATCGATGAGCGCGCAGCAGCCTTCTTCGCGCTGGGCATCGCCCGCCGAACCGGACGACCGGTAATGTTGTCGTGCACATCGGGGTCTGCCGGCGCCCACTACCTGCCTGCTGTGGTCGAAGCATCCGAGGGACAGGTCCCTTTGATCATTGTGACCGCAGACCGACCCGAAGAGCTCCAAGATTGTGGGGCTCCTCAGACGATGCCCCAACGAGACCTCTTTGGCGGCCACACTCGATTCTCTGCTCACTTGGGCACCCCAAGCGACGACCAAGACCCGAACCTCGTGTTCCAAACGGTGCAGGAGGCGATGGCTGCGGCCCTCGGGCAGGCTCCGGGCCCGGTACACATCAATGCGATGTTTCGAAAGCCCCTATGGGCACCCGGTCTTCCCCTGCCCCTGCCCACCAAGCTGCTCGACATTTCTCCGCCCATCCGCGAGCCCAGCCCAGCGGATATCCGCACCCTCATTGACCGAGTGGAAGGGGTCCGCGGGGTCATCGTTGTGGGCCCCGACCCCAGCGAGCGTCTCGGTACAGATGGCCTCATTCGCCTCGCTCAGTGCCTCGGATGGCCCATACTCGCCGACCCTGTGACCACCGTACGGAATCACCCTGGTGGCCCCATCATCCGTCACCACGACGCACTGTTGCGGGGAGAGGCTTTCAAAGCTCAACACCCATGCGCCGTGGTAATTTCTCTGGGCGGCACACCGAGCTCACACCCATTGGCTGAGCTGATCAAAAGAACTCCGACCATTCGAATCGATGGCAGCGGACGCCGCTGGGATCCTTGGCAGTCCGTGGAGTGGACCCTAGATGCAGACCTGCTGCCCACGGTCTCTGCCCTTGAGGCCTCGTACGGTGCACCCCACAGCGCAGACTGGTTGGACGCTTGGCTCGCCGCAGACCGCGTGGCTTCCGACGCCATCGGAAACCTCTCCGACACGGAAATGTGGGAAGGCCCCATCTGCCGTGACCTTATGGCGGCTCTTCCTCAAGATGCCTTGCTCCGTCTGGCCAGCAGCATGCCCATTCGCGATGTAGACAGCTTTGGAACTTGCGCCCCACAGCCGATATCTGTCTCGAGCAATCGCGGTGTAAACGGCATCGACGGATTGATCGCCACCAGCCTTGGAGAAGCCCAGACACGGAAGGGTCCGGTCGCTATCTACGGTGGAGACTTGAGCATTCTTCATGACATTGGAAGCCTCAGCACCACGCCCCGTCCGTCCCAGCCCGTCGTGCTCACTGTGGTCGACAACCGGGGTGGCGGTATCTTCAGCTACCTGCCGATGGCAGCCCACGACACCGCCTTCGAGCCCTGGTTTATTACCCCCCATAAGACCGACATCGCCGCTGTTGCTGCAGCACACGGGCTTCCCTGTTGGTCACCCAAGACCATGGCTGAGCTGCGCCAAGCTTGGAGCGAAGCATTCGAAACACCCGGCCTCAGCCTGGTCTACATCGCCGTCGATCGGGAGCGGAGTGTAGCGCTTCATTTCGAGGCATGGAGACGCATCACGCAAGCTGTGGACGAATCCCTGTGAGCATGAATCAAAAGCTGGGTGCATGGTGGTTGGCCGCCCGCCCCAAGACCCTAGCTGCCGGTCTGGCTCCGGTGTTGGTTGGAACCGCTGTGGCACACACACATGGTGGAATTCGGGTCTTACCGGCCCTTGCAGCGGCCCTAGGGAGCCTACTCATCCAGATCGCGACCAACCTGGCGAACGACTACTTCGACCACAAAAAGGGAGCGGACACAGAGGATCGGCTGGGTCCATCACGGGCGGTGCAGCAGGGTTGGATCTCCCCAAATGCAATGCTAACTGCCACCATCCTGACCTTGATAGCAGCCCTCGGTGTGGGAGTGTTTCTCATACAAATCGGAGGATGGCCCATCGCGGCAATCGGAGTTGCGAGCTTGGTGTGCGCCATCGCCTATACCGGAGGCCCGTACCCCTTGGCATACATCGGCCTCGGTGATGTCTTCGTATTCTTGTTCTTTGGACTGGCTGCAGTGGTCGGCACCACTTGGGTCCAGACCCACTCAGCGCCCCCCGCCGCATGGATTGGCGGCGCTGCGGTGGGCATGCTCGCCACGGCCATCCTGGTAGTCAACAATCTCCGAGACCGGCACACAGATGCGGTTGCAAACAAGCGCACCCTCGCAGTGCGCTGGGGTGGCGATGCCGCTCGCATAGAGCACGGGGCAATGATCGCCGGTGCCTACCTCTTGGTCATCGCAGGAGCTTTGTGTTCCTGGGTGCCTTGGCCAAGTACAATCGGAGCCCTGTGCACCCTTCCCTTGGCCATCTCAGAGATCAAGGCTGTCCGGCTCAAGGACGGTGCTGACCTCAACCCACACTTGGGCGGTGCAGCCCGACTGGAGTTGGTGTTCAGTCTGCTGTTTGGCTTGGGGTTCCTCCTGTGATCTCGATCCATCGATACTCTCTGCCCCTGGCCTCGGCTTTCGTATCCTCCAAGGGTTCCATCACTCATCGTGAATGCGCAATGGTCCGGTTGGTCGCTGGACCGAGCTGTGGGCTCGGCGAAGCCAGTCCGATGCCCGGTCTGTGCCCCGACCCCTTGGACCAAGTTCAGGCCGAGCTGGATGCCTTGGATGGAGCCATACCGGGTCTGCCGCGGAACATCTCTGAAGTCGACTCATGGGTTCAATCGCTCGCCCAAACATCTGCAGTCCAGCATGCCCTTGGCTCGGCACTGATCGACTGCATGGCCCAGGCCAACGGCCGGTCAATCGCCACCTTGTTGAACCCAAGAGCTCGGCGCGATGTTCCCATCAGCCACCTGTATACAGACGATGACAAGCTCCTTCACGCCGTCATGCTCGGCACCCAGACGGTCAAGGTCAAGGTTGGCATCGCACCGCTTTCCGAGGAGGTGTTAAAGATTGCATCCATTCGGTCCATCGTGGGCCCCGATGTGGCGCTTCGACTGGACGCCAATGGAGCCTGGACGGAGGACGAAGCCACCCGAGCCATCGAAGCATTTGTCGCGCACAAGGTCCGCACCATCGAGGACCCGGTAGGCCCCCATGACTACGCCTCCATGGCACGATTGAGGGGCCGCGGAATCGACATCGCAGCCGATGAAGCGGTGACTTCATCTGAGGCATTGGAGCAGATCATCGCAGCCTCCGCTGCCGATGTCATCGTGATCAAGCCCATGCGCGTGGGCACCCCTCTCGCTGCGCTGCGCCTGATTCAACAAGCGGACCAGGCCCGACTCGATACCATCATTACCACCACCATCGATGGCGCTGTTGGTCGCATGATGGCCCTTCACATCGCGGCGGCGGCACCCACCGCCCGGCTTCGGTGCTGTGGGCTCAATACCGGAAGCTGGCTGCAGTCTGATTTTGGACGCACCCCGGAATGGAGCGGCAGCCACGTGGATACACCCACCGAGGCTGGCTTGGGCGTGGAGTGGGTCCCATGACCATCCACCAACCACACACACTGCTCACACCGAACCGGTCGTGGACCCAAGAAGAAGCGGCCAACGCCATCGAAGTCAAGCTGCGAACACTTCACGACCAAGGTGTGGTTGCAGGCCAAGTGGTGATGTTCAAGGCGGAAGCCCGGGCGGAGACGGTGTGGACCCTGCATGCGCTGACCCGAATGGGCGCCGTAGCCATGCCCGTGGCCGATCAACCCAGCCCCGAACGACGCAGTCCCGAACGACGCCAGGCCCTAAAACAGGCCCAGGCCCATCCAGCGAAGCCTGGCACCGCCCTCCGCCTGTTGACCTCGGGGACCACAGGAGAGCCCAAGGTCGTCGATCTCAGCCTGAGACAGCTTGAAGCGAGCGCACAAGCCAGCGGCAGACGACTGGGGCATACCGAGAGCGATCGCTGGCTCTGCTGCCTGCCCTTGCATCACATCGGTGGACTGTCGGTCTTATTGAGGACCGCCTTCAACGGTGGATGCGCCGAGCTTCACCCTGGATTCGACCCCGATGCAGTCAACAGCAGCATCCGTAAAGGCACCACAATGGTGTCCTTGGTGCCCACCATGCTGGGCCGGGTGCTCGATGCCCGAGGCGATACCCCCTTCCCAGATGGCCTCCGGGTCATCCTGCTCGGTGGGGCACCCGCGCCACCACCGCTGCTTGAGCGAGTCCGGCGAATCAAGGCTCCCGTCGCACTGACCTGGGGAATGACCGAAACCGCATCTCAGGTGGCCACACGCACCCCTGGAGATTTACGGGATGCTCCCGACTCTGGACTGCCCTTGGATGGCATGAGCGTCACCATAGACGATGGCTTGCTCACCGTACATGGGCCCATCGCTCCAGGCGGTCGCTTTGAGACCTCTGACCTTGGACGACTCGATGAGAAGGGACGCATCGTCGTGCTCGGGAGACGGGATGACCTGATCATCTCTGGCGGCGAAAATGTGGCGCCCCTATTGGTAGAGCGCCACCTGAATGCTCATCCATCCGTGGTGGATGTGGCCGTAGTGGGCCGTTCTGACCCCAAATGGGGCCAGCGGCTGGTGGCATTCTTGGTCGGGGTCACCGACCCTGACTTGAACACCTGGGCCCGTGACACTCTCGCGCCCCACGAGCGTCCCGCTGAACTCCATTGGGTTGCTGAATTGCCGCGCAACCTCATGGGGAAAGTGGACAGATTAGCCCTCACCCACGAGGCCGAGCGCCGTCATGGCTTCCCTGAAACCAGGAGGGATTGAGCGCGCCTTAAATGACTCCAAGGACACAAAGGCATGGTGCATCTCCACCCGCGTGCGTCGCGTTCCCTCTTGGTCGAAGAAGCCGTACTCAAATGCCACGCGCCTGTCGGTCATTTCCAAAATTCGCCCCTCGATCCGCACCTGCTCCCCGAGTCGCCACGGTCGACGGTAATCGGCTGCTGAGTGAACCAGTGGCATCCCCCAGTCTCCCTTGGAGAACACCTCACCCACAGGGAAGCCTGCTGCGGACATCAGCTCCTCAAAGGCGACGTGAGCAAGCTCATAGAGGCGGCTAAAGTAGACCACTTGTGCCGCATCCACCTCGGAAAACCGGATGGTTGTCTGATGGACAAAGGGCATTGGACTCAATGGTAAATGGAGGGTGCGCGGACCAGATAAGTGGTTCCAGCATCGGAGACCGCCGAGTCATGAAGGTAGGCGCCAATCAAGAAGTCACTGAGGCCGTCTGCATCCCAGTCGCCTCCACCAGAGATCGAATAGCCACTGGAGTCAGCGGTCGACTCACCCGTGAAAGAGTACGCCGCCTCGCTCAAGCTGGCGGACCCACCGGCAGCGTCCAGGTCGGCACCCAGAACCAGGTATGTGCGACCACAAGAAGGTCCTCCGGCATCGTTTGCATACGCGCTAATGAGAATGTCACTGCGTCCGTCGGTGTCCACATCTCCAGCACCCGACACATCATGGCCCGCGCGATCGCCAGCCAATTCACCACCCAGTTTATGCCAGGCATCGGACAGGGCAACGGTTCGGAAGATTGGTAAATCGCCGCCATTCAACACATAGACCAATCCAGAGTTCGACCCGAAAGTGTCTTGACCCTTTGAAGCAATCATGAACTCGCCGTAGCCATCCTTGTCGATGTCGCCAATGCGATCCATGGCATGCCCTGCCAGGTCATTGCTGCTGGTGCCATTGAACAACCAGTCTGCATCGGCCGAAGCCGAATGAGATGAGCCGGTAATGCTGGTAGCCAACATCAAGTAGACACGCCCCGACCGACTCTCTCCACCGACGTCGTTGGAAGGCGCGGCAATGAGCACATCGTTGAGTCCATCGGCATCCACGTCGCCAGCAGTGCCGATGCGCAGCCCCAACTCGTCACCCGGTGACTCCGCCGTAAACTGAACATCCGCATCGATGGTCACATAGAAGGACGTGGCCGAGGATGCGGCCAAGGTTTCTCCATAGAACAAGTATGCGACACCCTTTCCACCCGCAGCATTCGGTGCGCCCATCAACAGGTCAGGAGCACCACCACCGTTCACTTCACCCAAATTTGCGACTGCATGGCCCAATTGTCCATAGACCGGCCCATGGAAGATCATATCAGCGGTATCAATAGACGGAATGGTCACTGGACCTGTCGCGGAAATTGAGGCTCCCTTCACCAGGTAAACCCGACCATCTGTCGTTCCGGAACCGGAGGCAAACAAGGGCTCTCCAATCATGATGTCATCCAGCCCGTCTCCGTCGAGGTCGCCGGCCGGCCCCAATGACTTGCTCTGAACGTAGCCGCCGAGGTTGTGTCCAGCCCCCGTTCCGGTCCATGCAATGCCCACATCGTTCAAGGGCACATCTGAGGGCCCAGGCAGTCCGATCCCAGGCAAGTCCGCTGAGCGTATGAGGTAGACCTTACCGCCGGTGGTAAAGGCGTCGTCATTGTCGGGTGCAGCCACCAGGAAATCGGTGGTTCCATCGCCATCGGTATCACCAGCCCACGCAACATTTCGTCCTGAGTAGTCCTTGGTGACTTCGCCGTTGACTTTGATGTACGCATCGCCCAGCCCGACGTCGACCGTCGGCCAGCCATCAAACACCGACTGCACTGAAACATCGTAGCTGCCCGGGAGTCCCAGGTCTTCATCATCGACCGCGTAGATGTTGCAGGTCCAAGTCTCGTAGGATTTCAAGGAATCCGCCAAGATGGTGTCATCGGACTCGGTTGTTGTCGTGGCAGGTCCTGACCACTCCACACCGTCTCGCTCCCAGCCCCACGCGTAGGTAAGCAGGTCGCCATCTGCATCTGTACTGAGCCCAGTAAGGCTGCACACGATGTCATCCACACCCGTAATTGGGTCCGTTGGACTGATGCTGGCTGAGGGGGATGAGGGGACCGTGTTCTCAATGGTGATGATCGCCGAGGCGACGGCTTCGCCCGAATCCTCACCATCGAAGGGAGTGACCTCCACCTGAACCAGATCACCCTTGTCGAAGTAGACGGCACCGTTGAGGGTCGGCAAGGTCACAAGCAAGACACCGTTCACATACCAATCGTAGCCCAGTGAGACCGCATCCCCGTCCACATCGGATGACTCAACGGTAACGTCGAGGACGTCATTGGTCTGGGCACCGATGGGTCCGATGACGACCGAATTGACCTCGGGCTCGGTGTTCAAGACACTCACAACATTGGAGACCGTGAAGCCGCCGGTATCGAGGCCGTCGTTGGCAGCAACCGAACACTGCACACCGTCGTCCTTGCTAAAGAAGGTTGAGCTCAAGGTATTGGTGGTCGCGCCACCCAGCTCCACTCCATTCACAAACCACTTGTATTGATACAAGAAGGTTGTGGAGCCATCGGCATCGTAGGTGTAGCCTGCTGTACAGGTCATGGTGTCGTTCTCGTACACCGGATCAGGTGTCAAGCTGGCGGATGTCACAACCGGTGGTGCATTCCCAATGACGATGCTGGCATCCAACGGTGTTCCCGTGTGCATTCCGTCGTTTGGCGTCACGGAACAGGCAACGGTATCGCCCGGAAGGAACAGGCCCTCAAACTCCTTGTCGGTCCCCACGATGGAACTTCCCATCGTCCACTCTACCGTCGACAAGTCTGGGTCACCGTCTGCGTCCGTGAAACCTACCCAATCGCACACCAAGATGCTGTCCCGATAGGCCGGATCAGGGGTGATACTCAGGCTTTCGATCTGGGGAATAGACTCTTGAATGACCACGTAGGATGTGACCAGGTTGCCCTCGTCTGTACCGTCATACGCACGCACTTCACAGCGAACAATGTCGCCTTCTTCAGCCATGTCTCCAGGCAGGATGGATCCGGTGTAGGCAATGTCGCCGGCAACAACCCAAGTCACGATCGACTGGTCAACCTCACCATCGGCATCGGCATAGCCATCCCAGGCACACGTGAGCTCATTGGTGCGGTACGACGGCGCGGGAGTGATGGATGCAGAGGATACACTGGGCGCGGTGTTGCCAATGAGGGATGAACCGGACATCGGTGTTCCCGCATCGATCCCGTCAAAGGGCGTGACCTCGCAGCTGACCACGTCGTCATGAGCGTACCCACTGGCCAGGGTTGCACCCGATCCGACCACCTCTCCATTCACGGACCATTCCACGACCGAAACATCGGCCTCGCCTTCGAGGTCCAGATATCCGGCCCAGGTACACGTAAGGTCTGTCGTGGCCGTGGCGGGGATGGGAAACACGGTGACGGTCTCAATGGACGGCGCTGAGTTCTGAATGTCTGTGTTCAAGGACACGGGCAGGCCATCCATATCGCCGTCGTTGGGGGTCACCGTACAGCGCAACTCATCGCCTGAAGTGAACCCGCCGGTAATGACCTCGCCTTCGATAGCCAGCTCATCGTTGATGAACCATGAGACCGTGGACGCATCGTCATGGCCATCGAGATCTGAATACCCCGACCAAGAACAGGTCACGGTGTCTCCGGTAATGGGGGCGGTCGGTTCTATGGTCACGGTGGAGACGACCGGGGCGGTGTTTACTACGGCCAGCGTACCGACCACAGGAATGCCTGCATCCGCATCATCGGCGGGTGTGACCGCGCACTCGACCGTGTCAAGGCCGACGAAGCCGCCACTCAGGGTTGAGGTCGTGCCCGCATCCACACCATTAATTGTCCATTGATAGGTGGAGTGGTCACCATCGTCGTCCACGTCGTCAAAGCCCGCGTACACGCAGCTGAGTTCCGTACCCACGGTGGCATCGGGAGGCAACACCGACACGGAGTCGATGGTCGGCGGTGAATTGCTGACCAGGATGCTCGCGAACATGGCGTCACCCGACTCACGGCCATCAGAGGGAATGACCGTACACGTCACCGTCTGGCCACCGTGAAAGCCGCCATAAAGTTCGGGACCCACACCAGCAAACAAGCCGTTGATGGCCCACGTCGCGACCGATGCATCGGGGTCGCCATCGATGTCCACATAGCCAGTCCACTCACACCGGAGGGTGTCCGCGGCTTGGGCCGGGTCGGGCTGAATGGAGACGGCATCAATTGTGGGCAATGTATTGGTGATCACCACGGTATCGGTCACCACCGGGCCTGTATCCAGACCGTCATACGCAAATACGTTGCAGGCCACCACGTCGCCCGCACCGTAACCAGAGCTGAGGGTCGGACCGTTTCCGGCAAACTCATCGTCAATGGTCCACTCGGCTGTGACCG
Organism: uncultured bacterium; assembly: GCA_963932775.1. Lineage (GTDB taxonomy): Bacteria > Myxococcota_A > UBA796 > UBA796 > UBA796 > UBA796. The sequence continues at coordinate 3,021 of CAWVVG010000031.1, read as the reverse complement.
TGAGGCTGTGGCCATCTGCATCCTCGGCATCGGCCCAGGCGCAATTCAGCGGGGTATCTGCTCTGGCAGGCGTAGGCCCTAGGATGGCCCAGGCCACCGTGGGAAGCGTGTTGGTGATGCCCAACTCAGTGCTGACCGGTGAACCAGCAGCCGTTCCATCGTGGGGTGTGAGTTCACATCTCACGGTCTGGCCGCCGATGAAGCCACCGTCCAAAGTAGAGGCTGTTCCGGCCTCGATTCCGTCTATCCACCACTGGAACTGAGAGAGATCTTCGTCGCCCGTGTCAATGTCGGTGTAGCCGGTAGCCGTACAACTCAGAGAGCTCAGCACCGTGGCTGGATCGGGTGAGATAACCACAGCTTCTGCGGACGGTGCGGTATTGAGCACGATCACGGAGGTCGAGAGTTCTGTTCCCTCCGCCGTTCCGTCGAATGCGGTGACCCTGCAACTGACCACATCGCCACCTGTGAACATGGCCGCCAATGACGAACCCGTACCCACCTCTTCTCCATTGACCAGCCACGTAGCGATGGACATGTCGGCATCGTCATCGGCATCGTACCAACCCGACCAAGAACAGGTCACGGTGTCGTCCGCATGGGGCGTCGTTGGAATGATCGACACCCCTGCGATGACCGGCGATGTATTCGCAACGGTGACGCTCGCACTCACCACTGTGCCTGGACTCTCACCATCGAATGGCGTGACTTCACAGGTCAGAACATCCCCACCGATGTATTCGCCCGAAAAGGACACACCTTCACCGGCTGGGGTGCCATTCACAAGCCACTCAAAGGTCGATAAATCGGACTCTTCTGGACCATCGGGATCCGAGAAACCTGTGTACGCACAGGTCAGCACATCGCCGGTCGAGATCAGCTCAGGGGACACGCTCACCACATCCACGGAGGGTGCTGTGTTGGCGATGGTACGAGGCAAGGAGGTCGCAGCAGGCCCCACATCGATCCCATCGGTTGGGGTCACTGTGCAGGTGACGGCGTCCCCCTTGTCAAAGTGGTCCGCCGATAGGGTCGACGTGGTTATTGGTGTCGAGATGTCGTCCACTGACCAACTATACGAGTAGGTCGTCAAGTCGCCGTCTGGCTCAAGCGTAAGGCCCAGCCCACAGCTCAATTCATCCTCTGTTCGGGCGGGGTCAGGGTCGACAAACACATCCTCAATCATGGGCGGCGTGTTCTGAATGGAGGCCGTATCCTGCCCGATAGAGCCCGCTCCAAGTGAATCCCAGGGCGTGACCTCGAGTCGCCATGACTCACCCCGAACCGTCTCCGATGCGGAGAGGCTCACGTCAATCGCATCCTCGACCAACACACCGTCGCGATACCACGCGTAGGTATAGGTGATCAGGTCGCCATCCGGGTCAAGACTGTGGGTGACAATGCATGCCCGCATCTCATCGCCGGTGAGGACCTCTGTATCGACACAGTCCGCACCATCGATAGTGATGATCTGGACTTCTGGCGCACTCGCCATGTTGTTGATGGTGAAGTTCACCATCTCAGTGCTAAACAATCCTCCCGCATCCGTGGCGGTGACCGTCATGGTCTTGTTGCCCGGGGCGAGGTCCTCGATCGCGAATTCTACTGCGCCCGTCGAGTCCGCTCCTTGACTGGAAAATATCCCATCATCGGTGGTCTGCCAGACCAATCCGATGTCTGTGGAGAGGTCCTCGTTATCGCTGACAGTGGCTCGAATCGTGAGGGGAACACCCTGGCCGTACACACTGCCTTCTTCGGGCTGCTCTATCACTGCCTCGGGCGGCTCGCCGACGGTCAACAACAACACGTCGGAGCAGGCCCCGCCCACTTCATCCTCGCCTTGGAGCGTGATTACATGGGTACCGATCTGCAGGTCTCCTGCATCGAGAAAGACATATGTGCCTCCCGCTGGGTCCAGCGGCGCTGCACTCAACACCCCGTCGAGACTGCTCACCCAGGTCACAGTCAACATCTCGGAGCTCACATCCGGGTCCGTGACTTGCCCAGCCAGATCGATGGCGGTCCTAAAGTCCGCGGCCGAGCCCGATTCAGGCGAGACGATGTCGCACGACGGCGATGAGTTGGGGCCGCCAACCTCTATGAACACGACCTCGGTGGCAACCCCGCCGTGGGTATCTTCGGCGCGCAGGGTCAGTGTGTGCTCGGCGTTGTCGAGGAACATGGAGCCTACAAAGGTGCCATCCTCTAATACCGTAATTTCCCACTCGCCGTTGATGTCGCTCACGGCCGTCAGGTTGATATTTTCGGCTCTGTCCTCGGCGTCACTGACCGTTCCAACCATCTGGACCTTTTGGTCCTGATAGAAGACTCCGTCGGCGGTCGGCTTCTCGAGCTCAATGACCGGTCGATGGTTGTTGATGGTGGTCACATCGACGGTGGCGGATCCAACCGCACCCATCGGATCCTTGACCTCCAGGGTGATGGTGGCCTCCACTGAACCCACCTCCAGGTCACAGGCGGTCTCGCCATCGGACGTGACCACGTCCTCGCAGATCAGTTCCCCATCTACGAACCATGATGCCACCAAGTCCTGGGTGGCGTGGTCGTCGTCGTTGACGGTTCCAGAGGCAGTAAACGACTCACTCCGAGCCAACTCAGTCCCGCCAGTGGGCGTGCGAATGGCGGCCTCTGGGTTGTTGTTGAACTTGGTGACGCCGGCCTCTTGGCAGCCCACAGCAAGCACACACGCAGCGGCAAGCGCACGTGAAAGAGACCCCTTCGATTCAAAAAACCACCAGCCAAACAAGGTAATTACCCCTACAAATAGTTGAGTGCGCCCCGATCACCCACGCACCATAGCGGATCAACGGTACGACCGGCAATGAACTAAAACGAGGCATATCCCTATTGGGGCGTGTTCAATATCAAGATGGCCCCACATAAGGTGCCGTTTGGCCGGTGTAACGCTCCGTCCAGAGGGCAATAATACCTCTCAGTGTACCCATTACTCCTTGTGGCAGGGGGGGGAAGAGGGCGGCGAGCTCGAACAACAGATCGCGG
>CAWVVG010000030.1:0-16416 GCA_963932775.1 uncultured bacterium | reverse complement strand
TTTGATACGACTGAAGAGAGTCTCCGAATGGCTAAGATCATTAAAGAAGGCGGGAAAATTGTCTCCATTGCGGGCATGCCTACCTTGGAAGAAATTCGTAGAATCGGCGGATCGGCCTGGATCCTGAAGCTGTTTTTAGCCCGGCGAGAAAAGCGAAAGGAGTTCAAGGCAGCTCGTGCTGCTCAAGCAGATTGGACGTATCTTTTTCTATCCCCTAGTGTTGACGACCTTGCTGCACTAGCAAAGCACCTTCAAAGCGGCACAATCAAGCCTGTTCTCGAAGGGGTTTGGAATTTCAATTCAGATGACCAAGAAAGCGGCTGGAGAGGGGCATTCAATAAATCGTTTTCAGGACGAGCAAAAGGAAAGTGTGTCGTAAAAATCAACTCCTGAACTACGTTTTTACTGCAAAGACTCCCCCGTAGAAGCTGGGGGAGGAGGCCACATGATGCTTGTTTTAGTAGCGACTATATTCAAGCACTTGATGTTCCGTGCTGGAACTTCCAGTAGACGAGACCCCATGGCAACAGACTTGGAACTTCAAATTCGTGTTCCAGCGAAGACGCGGTGGAACACGGGGAGAGTGATTTTTAAAGGTTCGTAACTACAAACGTTTACGAAGTGGAACTCACTTTCATTCAACGTTTAGCTACGCTCACTTTCTCACCGCATAGCTGCTTTGCACGACGCCTGAATCAAAGAACTGCGTGTCCAAATGCTCTAAATGGACATCCCCAGGCAAGTCGCCAAAGAGCGGAACTCCTCGACCGATGAGTATGGGGATTCGGGTGACTGTAATGATATCCACCAAGCCTTCTGCCAAGAACGCTTGCAAGGTCTGGCCTCCGTCTATCCACACGCTCTTTAGACCTCGTCCAGCAAGTTCATCGAGTAGCGCCGCTGGTGGCAAGTTTGAGACTTCCACCATTTCGTCAGCCAGGGCTGCAGGAATACCGTCGGGGGTAAGAGTTCGACTCCATACGAAAGTCGCCAACCCTTGATAAGGCCAGTCAACGCCGAAGCCAAGCACCTGCTCATAGGTTTGGCGGCCCAAAACGAGAGCGTCGATGCTTTGCCGAAAGGCATTCCAGCCATAATCTTGCCCCTTGGAATCGTGATCGAGCCAATCGATTGCCCCATCAGCCCTTGCAATAAAGCCGTCGACAGTCGCTGCGATATAGATCCTTGTTTCTGGCTTCTTCAGCTTCTACCCCTCTTGTGTTCTGGACGACACATACCACGGTGCCACCTTACATCGTAAGAGAAGGCAGTCTGTATTTCTCAGCAGACTCAACCGGTGATAAATTTGGATGTCGGCCTTTAAAAAAAGCAAGAACAGATAGCTACAGGGCTAATTAAACTCCGCTTAAATGTGTAGGGCCCCTTGAGAGCGGTGCTTCCTTTCAAAAAACGCGATTGAGGACGACGGAGAGTCGGAACTCGATCAGCGTTTATCTGGCCCAGCTTTGTCCCTGGATTGAAGAAGCGCCTGCCTCAGTCGCGGGAGGATCTCCTGCTCATCCGTGGTCTCCACAATCGAAACCTGGTCCCCTTGGTATTGCAGTACCAAGGCCCGATACTCTGCCAAACCCCAACCCATTGTGTGTGCACGGCCGCCTGGGATGGGCATGCGCGCCTCGTCATAGCGACAGGCTCCTGGGGCGAAGAAGACCACAGACCACGCTCTTTCTCGCAGCTTCTCGACAAAGTCGTCATCGTTGGTGCACGAGACGAGCTCAACACCTCCGAGGAGTGCCGGCATCACCTTCGAGGCACGGAGTGCCATCTGGGGATCGCAACCACGGGCGAGAATGCTCTTCGCCGAGAAATCCATGGGTTCTCCGTCGCCAGCGCCCTGGACGACCTCCGCCATCATTCGGTCCTGCGGAGACTGGGTGGGATCCTTGATTTCAGTCATGACTCTACCCTCGAAGTTAGCAACTGGACTCTTGTCGGACGGAACCCAGCCTAGGCTCATCAATGACATACATATTCGAGGAAGCTCGCTATGTCTTTAGAAGTCCGTGAACCGTGGTTGGCACAGCGTGTAGAAGAAATTCTTGAGCCTGAACGGCGCATTGTCGACACCCACCTACAATCCCCTTGTCTGCGTCTCGGAGCCAAGGTCCGGCCCATACTGCAAGCGCATTGCAAGGCGAGTACACTGTTTCGCGGCATTCGATGGATCGCCGCATGGGACGCATGCGAAGACATTGGGTCGAGGCCCGGGGCTCCAAGACGGCACCCTTTGCGGTGACCCGGCATTTCGCGGAGGCTTCGCAGTGTTGGCCGATATGGGCTTGAGTTTCGACACCTACCATTACCATCACCAGAATCGCTACCTGACGGAGTTGGCGCGTGCGTTTCCGAGCGTACGAATCGTCAATAATCACCTTGGCACGCCTCTCGGTCTGGGGCCGTACGCAAACCGAAAGGCAGAAGTATTCGAGGAGTGGGCCCGATATACCGAAGCGGAAAAAGACAGCATATTTCGCGGCACAGCCACTGAGTTCTGCCAACTAAAACCCTTGCGATGGCTTCATTCGGAGCCCTTAGTCGGGCTCCCCCTTCACCGCCGGCCGCAAAGAGCTTCCTGCCTGGACCTTCCACAATGGATGGCGTGCACCCCAGTGTGCCGGCGTCATCCACACGGACTTCGAGCGGGGCTTCATCAAGGACGAGGTCTACGCCATCCAAGAGCGCTTCCGAATCTGGGAGCGGGTCCTACTCAACGGCACAACGATCACACCGTAGTTCAGACCACGAGCCAAAGAGAAACTTGCGATTGGCTCTTCAGTGATGACTGCGTCAAGCAGGCTCAGCAAACGCCACAGCCAAATGAAGCAAAGCGTCAATGCCGCTGGCTCCGAGATGGGCGGACCGTTGTGGACTCCAACCAAACACCGGGTCTGGGGCATTCGCATTGTCTTTGAATGGCATCTCTAGGGTGTACGCGGGGCATTGAAAGCGAGCCGCAACGGCATTGGTACACATGGTCATATTGGCCGTACCCGGTGCATCAACGGGGTACCCGTGTTCACGCTGTAAATCCGGATTGGCCCGCTCGTAGGCTGCTGCAAAAACACCGCACAGATGCGGCAGGCGGCCGGCTTCGTACCCATCAATCCCCTCGGGCCCGCTGAGGAAGTTGTAAGGCAGTTCCTCATCCCCATGGACATCCAAACTAAAGTCGACGCCAGACACGTCCATGGCCGCGAGGGTCCAATGAACTTCTGGACTGCGCTCGATGGTGGGCCTCTCCCATTCGCGGTTCAGGTTGGCGCCGGCAGCGTTGCACCGCAAGTGCCCACGAATCGCGCCGTCGGGGTTCATGTGAGGCACGGCATGAACCGTCACCAGCTCAAGCAGGCGCCTGGAGATGGCGTCATCGGGGTCGAGCAGACGCGCCAAAAAACCCTCCATCCACCAGCTTGCCATGCTCTCACCCGGGTGCTGGCGTCCGGTGACCCAGAACTGCAGCGGGCCCTCGCCAATCGTCAGACGATGGAGGTCCCGACCATCCACTGTGGCGCCCAGTCGATCGACAGTGACCCGATCCGACAACTGGCACTCCGAGAGCAGCTGTAGATGCTGCTCATGGGTGTGCGGGGCAAAATATGCGTACCACTGCATCTGACCCTGTGGCCGATGCTCAATGGACAAGACACCGTCCGCAAAATGGGTATCGACACGCGTCCAGGTCTGCCGATCGACGCTGGTGCAGACTCGGTAGCCATCCCATGCCTTGGGATAGCTCGCCTCACCCGCATTGAGAATCCGCAAGGTGCAGTCCTCATCGCGCGCACCATCGACCCGAAAATAAAACCACTGCATGTGCTCATCGCCAGCATCCTTTCTGATGCGCAGGTCTGCACGATTGGGAGCCAAGAGCTCAACGACTTCGATGTTGCCAGAATCAAAATGAGAATCGATGTGCATAGCTTGACCTTCAGCTCAAGAATTATTGCGGGAATGACGTGCCATTACACTGGCTAAAGTGCCTCCGCTAAGGACCACAAACACCTCGCGGCATCAAACTCTGTTGCCTACCGGCGAGCCCTGCGCTGCACGCGGTAGATCTGGCTCATTGCATCCCGCTCCTCGGGCGAATCTGGATGCGAGGTCTCCAGCTGTTCCAAGGCGTCGACAAGTCGAGATGCGAGTTCTTCTTTGTTTGCACTGACCCACACCAACAACTCTTCATGTTCTGGGGTGCGCGGTCTCCGTCCCGCATCGGCTTTGGGCCGGGCGGGCGCTGTGGGCACGGCACCCTTTAGCGGAAAGAGTGCTCGGGTCGCATAGAGATCAGCGGCTTCCAATTCAGCCCAGTCACTGCTCGAAAAAACCGCCCAGCCAAGGGTCTCTGATGAGCCGTTTTTCACATACGGTCGCGCTTCAAGCATGGGCTCAGCCTGTTTGAGAGCCGCAATGGCCCGGGCACCCTGTTTGGGGTCCGTCGGCAGCTCCCAGGCACGCTGCCCTGCGGTCTTGTACAGCCCGCGGTCCTTCATGACCACCTCGAGGCCGTACTCCTCGATCAGATGCTCCACCAGCTTGTTCACCGCCGAATAAACGGAGCCATCGGGTTCAAACGAAATCCAGAAACGGCTGCGAAACAGCACAGGTGCAACCTCGTCCAGCACGCCCAACTTGCTCAGCTTTACGCGAAAAGTACGGGAAAAAGCGTTGAGCGACGACTTCTCTAGCGGGTACTGCCAATCTACTTGTTGCCACAATTCCATTCGCAAGATGTATCCAGATGGTCTGGCTTCGCAATGGCTGTGTTGGAAAGATTGATGACAAACGGGGAACATGGATCTCACCGTCGTAGACTTACAGCCACTTCCCCAGCAGATGACATTTCCATTCAATGGTTAGAACAAGGCCCGCCTGCAGATCCCGCCCGACGACCGGGCCCGGCTGATCCCGATGCGCCGAGACGCCGCCAGTCCCAAGACTCGCATCCGACTGTAGGAACCCGGTACCCTCGGAAAGGGCTTGAGGTTTACTGCCTCGTTAAACCAGATATTAGAGCTACTCTGAACGCGCTCCCCATGTCTCAGATCTCGTGTTTCATGAAGTCACACCCGGATTAAACATTGTCCAATCACAGCCACGAACCGGACCTCGAAGACAACAGCCCACCTGCCATGCCAACCCATCCGCTGTGGCTCGCGAACCTGACACGGGCCGGGTACACCCCCCTTCTGGAGCGACTGGTCGCGGGTTCAAAGAACGAAGACCTACCCGACGCTCTCGAGCTGGTAGTTCAGACCGTCGAAGCCCAGGTCGATGGCATGACGGGCTCGATCCTGCTCCTCGATGAAACAACCCAACAACTGCGACATGGTGCGGGAGGCCGCCTGCCCCAGCATTACCGAGACGCAATCGACGGGGTCGTCATCGGCCCGGAGGCAGGCTCGTGCGGGACGGCTGCATGGTTCAAGAAGCGGGTAATTGTTGCTGATATCGACACAGACTCCAAGTGGGTCCTCTATCGAGACCTAGCTCACAGCAGCGGGCTCCGTGCCTGCTGGTCGCAGCCCATCCTCGATGGCAACCGAGTGCTTGGAACGTTCGCTATGTACTATGCGCAGCCACGAACACCCACTGGCGACGAACTCCTGGTCATCGATGCCGCAGCCCATCTCGCACGCCTGGCCATCGAGCGACATCAGTCGCGCGTGATGGCCGCAGAACAGCGCAAGCTAGACGACCGGCTCGCGCGCGGGCAAAAGATGGAGAGCATGGCCGTCCTCGCGGGCGGCGTGGCCCATGACTTCAATAATCTGTTGGTGGGCATACTCGGCAGCGCCGACCTCGCGGAGCAAAAGATTCCGAGCAATTCTCCTTTGCTCAAAGACCTACAACGCATCCAATCGGCGGCTTTGGGCTGCTCAAACCTGTGCAAACAGTTGCTGGCGTATGCCGGTAAAGGCAAGCTCGTCGTTCAGGCCTTTGATCTTCCCAGTCTCATCCAAGATATGGGGCGCCTGCTCGAGGTATCACTCCCAAAGAGCATCGCACTCGGGTATCAGCTCACCCCCGACCTACCCGCGATCGAAGGCGACCCGAGTCAGATTCAGCAGATTGTCATGAATTTGCTGACCAACGCGGCGGAGGCCATCGGAAGTGAGAATGGCGTGATCACGGTCAGTGTAGGGCTTACACAAGTCAACGCTTCCGACACTCGGCAAACCTTCGATGGCAGCAACGTCCAGCCAGGTGCCTATGTGACGCTCAAGGTCTCAGACACCGGCTGCGGCATGAGTACGGACACCATCAGACGCATATTTGACCCGTTCTACACCACCAAGTCGCCGGGCCGAGGCCTGGGGCTTGCGGCCGTACTTGGCATTGTGCGCAGCCACGAGGGTTTCCTGCGCGTGCACAGTGAGCCCGGAAAAGGCTCGTCATTCGAGCTAAGTATTCCGGCAAGCATTCATCAACCTGGAAGGCTCGCGGAACCATCACCGTCAGACCGAAAATTTATAGGCCATGGGACGGTGCTCGTGGTCGATGACGATGCCGGTGTACGAGCCGTGGCCAGCAAGATGCTCGAGTTGAGCGGCTTCACTGTACTCACAGCAAACGACGGTCGGGAGGCGGTGAGCTCGTACCGCCTGCACCAGCACGAAATTCGAGCCGTATTGCTCGACATACTGATGCCTCACCTTGATGGCGAGGGAACCTTAGAGGAACTGCGCGGCATTAACCCTGAAGTGAAGGTGATCCTGTCGAGCGGCTACAGCGAGGGAGACATCACCGTTCAAAGCACTGGCATCGAGCCCAAGCAGTTTGTGAAGAAGCCGTACCGGTACGCGGACTTGATCTCCGCGTTCAAACACCTACTCGACAACGAGTAGCGCGTGGGCTTCCCACGCTGGAGCGGGCTCACACCGAGCAATACAGTCGACTGCGGGTCAAGGGCGAAGAATATGCGGTGAAGGATGGGGATGAGAATGCTGCCTATTCTTGGCAAAGCAGTGTTTAGCTCACGGTCCGTGGCCTCCTCTTGAAGACCTCCACCGGACCCGGCACTCCCTTCAAATAGTGGCTTCCAGCGGACTCGCTCGTCTCCGTGAGGTGTTCGGCGACGCTCTGCGTGAAGAGCAGCTCCTCTCCGGTCTCTCCCGTGAGATGCTGTATCCGAGCCAGGAGGTTCACCGCCTCACCCATGACGGTGAAGTCCAGACGACGCGACGCACCAATATTTCCATAGACCACCGTACCAAGATGTACCGCCACACCGGCACGAAGTGGCAGCAACCCCTCACCGACACGACGCTCCGAGAGTTCCCCCAGCCTTCGGAGGGCGTCCACTGCAGCACTCTCAGCCCGACGAGCCGCGTCGCCCCGCGACATCTCGTCCCCGATGCGAAAGACGACCAACATCGCATCGCCCATGAACTTAAGGATTTCGCCCTGCTCCTCCCATACAGCCTCAGCCATACAGTCGAAGTATTGGTTCATCACGTCGATCATCGCCAAAGAACCGAGGGAAGCGGTCATCGAGGTGAAATCCCTCAGGTCACAGAGCCATAGCGCAGCCTGGATTGTCTCTCCCTGCCCTCGCAATATCTCGCCGGCCAGCACTCGCTCGCCGATGTTTCGTCCCAGGTAGGTTCGCAGCACGGTCTTCGCGAGTCGTCGAGTCTCGACCAAGCTGATCAGCAAGCTGAGGACCGGAAAGAGTCTCTCGATGCCCTTGATTTCCTCTGGGGTAAAGCCACCCGCACGCTTGGTGCACGCCGTGAGAATGGCCGCGTCTCCGTCCCCATAGGGAATGGGGAACCCGATGTAATGAGTGTAGCCCTCAGCCCTGAAATCGCTCAGAACTGGATATTCATTGCCGGCGCTCGGATCCTCGAGATCAAAGTGCGCAGTTTGTCGGCGCTCCACCAAGACTCGTATGGGACTCTCGAGGTAAAGCGGTTTTAGGGTGTCCTCCCGGCGGACGGGCACCTCGATGGCCTCGTCCATGCCTTCGACCCAGAGCACCGCATACCCTGCCATCTCCGGATGGACGGCGAACACGCCCAGGTTGAATCGGTGAATCGGAATGCCGGCCGCCCGGAGCCGCGACACGAGCTTACCCGTCAAGGAGCGTAGGTCACCCTGCTCGGCACCGGTGGCTATCAGCCAATCCGCTATATCGTCGAAATGCATACTCATCGTCGGTTCACTTAACTCTCCCACGATTATCAGCAGGACAACGACTCAAGGGAGCACACGATTTAAAGAAAAGAAGCAGGGGTCAGAGCTTTGGTATTCCACGCCCTAAGTTTAGGCCCACCTCGGCCCAAAGAACCAGGCGACCAAGGCGCAACGGGTCCCCGAGGTGACGGGATGAATCCTGTGCCGAAGGTACGACGGAAACACCAACACCGTTCCCTTTGATCTGAAGTCCGCATTGGTCTTGAGTTCATCAAACTCAAAGTCGCCGCCCTCATATGCATCCGCATCACTCAACTGAACCGTGATGGATATTTTTCGATCAACGCCGGACTGCCCATTCCATTGAACGTCATGGTGCCAACCGTAGTGGTCGCCCTGTTCGGCGGTGTACTCCGCAAATTGCATCTCAACTCGACGGTCGACGGCCACATGAAAGCCACCCTTGTTGGCTTGCTCCACATAGGGCCACAGCAGTGATTGAACCCATTCGTCGTCGAGCCAGCGCACCGTACAAGAACGAATGCCTTGCATGGCTTCGGCAGATGAAAAAACCGTGGCGTCTTCGATGGGCTGGCGCCGAGCAATGGCCGTGATTTTATCGACTTGTTCGGCGTTTAGGCCCGATGGCCAGACTTGGTAGAGCTCGCGCATATCCTCAGTCTATTTCATCTGTGTCAGGAGTACCGCCCGCCAACACCCCGTCCGCCTTGAGTAAAAGCTCCTGGGCCTGCTGCTCTCTCAGCTTGTCTTTCTTACTCTTCCGTCTCCCTTTTGTTGGGGCCGGACCTTTGGTTTTCTCGGTGGATGGGTCACTGAGTTCAAGACCGGGCACCTGCAGTCGAGTGAGCATCAGGTGGTTCTTTTTCTCGATGAGGCGGAGGTGGTCCTCTGTCTCGTGGTCCACAAACGTGACTGCAACACCCAACTCTCCAGCACGTCCGGTTCTACCAATGCGGTGAATGTAGTCGGCCGGCGCCCGCGGAAGGTCAAAGTTCACCACGGCACCCAGGCGAGGAATGTCGATCCCCCGTGCGGCAATATCAGTGGCGACCATCATGTCAGCTTTGCCAGACTTGAAGCGATTGAGCGCAAAGATACGGTCCTCTTGATCCAAGCCCCCGTGAAGCTCAGTCGCACGAAATCCAGCGATACGAAGCTTCTTGGCCAGATTGCTTGCACCGATCTGTGTGGCAACAAAAATCAGAGTCTGGCCCCATGGCTCGGTCTTCAACAGGTGTTGCAGCAAGGGCCGGCGATTGTCTCGGTCCACTTGGTAGGCTCTTTGCTCGATCGTCGAGACGGAAGTCGGTTTCTCATCGATCCGAACGACCGTGGGTTCATTCAGAACACGGCCACTTAGGTTGAGCACCTTCTGGGGAAGGGTTGCCGAGAAGAGCAGGCTTTGACGCTGGGATGGGAGTGCATTGAGCAGCACTGTCAGCTCGTCATTAAAACCCACGTCCAGCAATTTGTCCGCTTCGTCGAGTACCAATGTATGGACGTGGTTTATGTTGACAGCCTCCCGTTCCATCAGATCGAGCAGTCTCCCAGGCGTCGCGACCACGATGTCGACTCCGGAAGAAAGGGCCGAGATTTGATCGTCGATGGATGTCCCACCAATGATGGTCAACACCCTCGGTCGCGGCTCAGCAAACTGCCCGAGATGCTTGAATGTATCGGCGATCTGCAGCGCCAACTCACGGGTCGGCGTGATGGTCAGGGCACCGATGGTTTCGGATGGCACCTCTGTAGTTTGAGAGGCCATCTTTTGCAGTATCGGGAGCACAAATGAAGCTGTTTTTCCAGATCCAGTCTGTGCCTCGGCAGCCAAATCAGAACCGGCCATGATGTGCGGTATGGACGCCAGTTGAATCGGTGTGGGTGCGTCATAGCCTTGAGCCTGAACAGCCCGCAGCAGGTGGTCCGATAGGCCCAGAGAATCAAAAGACATCAGGGGTGTCCCCTTCCTGTGTGAAGGGTCTCCTATAGCGTACCGTCCCAGCCGCCAGCCCTTCAAGCGATGAATAAACTGAGGCCCATGGCCATTCAAAATACCGGTCTTCATGAACGCTCAACCAACGGCGCGATAGGTGCCCTGCATGTCTACCATCGTACTGCACCACTTGGAGCTATCCCGATCCACCCGCGTCCTCTGGGCGCTCGAGGAGCTAAAGCTGCCCTACGAGATCAAGACCTACAAGCGCGACAAAAACATGCGCGCGGACCCCGCACTCAAGCAGATACATCCCCTGGGCAAGTCTCCAGTGGTGGTGATCGACGGCATGGTCCTGGCCGAGTCGGCAGCGATCTTGGAGTACCTGGTGGACCTGGGAGACGGCGCTCTGCGGCCACAGACCCCGGGTGAGCGCCAGGAAGTGCGCTACTGGCTGCACTTCGCCGAAGGTACGTTGATACCGACCCTGCTCATGTCCCTCATACACAGCAAGGCCATCGAGAAGGTACCGTTTCTCATCAAGCCGATGGTCAAGGGCGTCCTGGGCACCATCGATGGGGTCTTTACCAACCCGGAGATCCTGCGGAACATGGCCTTTGTAGAGCAAACCTTGGCCGGGCGGCCCTGGCTGGCTGGGGAGAACTTCACTGCAGCGGACATTCAAATGTCCTATGCACTGCAAGCCGGTGTGCACCAAGCACCCGGAAACCAGCATTACCCGAACATTGCTTCGTATATTCAACGCTTTGAGGCTCGGCCGGCCTATGGCAAGGCGGTAGAGATCGGCGGCAGCCCCATACCGGGCTGAGTTGCCAGCATCACGATGGCGTCGGCCACTTCCAGCCCGTCGTTCAGGCTGACCTTCGTTCGCACAAGCGCTGGAACAGCAGCGTGCAACACAACCCAAGCAAAGCAAAGCCAGCCAACACACCAAAGAAGTACTGATGTCCCAAGGCACCTGGGTAGGTATCGGTCAGGTATCCATTGATGGGGCCCATGAAGATGTCCGGTGTGTACCCAATCACGCTGACCAACCCCACGGCCGTCCCTGTCAACGCCGCTGGGACCCCAGCATCATCAAAGATGGCGAAGTAGATTCCTCGAAGACCAAAGACCGCAGCACTGATGGTGATCACCATCATGAACAGCATCCAGGGCGCCGTAGGATCGAACAACCCGAAGGCCACGAACACGTCGCCGAGCAGGACCAAAAGAAAGCAGGCTGCAATCGTCCGCGGGCCTCCGAACTTATCGGCGAGAAGCCCCGCACCCAGCGCTGCGAAGGGCCGCACCCAGAAAGCGACCGCACTCACGTTCGCTGCCCGCACGTCGTCAAAACCGAACGCATCCCGAGCAAATAGGCCCAGGTCATCCATGCCCTTGTACCCGGTGTAGGCCGTCACCACGATCAGGCCCTGGAGCCACACAGCCGGATTCTTGAGCACCGTCTTGACGCTCGTCCACGAGAGCCCATTGTCTCCACCTGAGGCGGGCTGTTCGCTATCGTTGGGCACGCACACCCACACCACGGCAGCCGCGAGAACCGTCATCCCGGTGAAGATCCAAATGACCTGCTTGAGGGCCTCTGTACGCTGCTCGAGCGAGGCCGACGCTGCATCTTCCGGCAAGATCGCAGCAAAGACCGCGACGGTGCCGGAGGCAAGCAGGGCCGCGAGCAATCCACGACCACCATCAAGGATACCGAAGGCCTTGCCCTGATCTTCAGTACCACCCCAGACGCGGGTGGCGCGGATCATGGCCGCCCAGAAAAGGAGGATGGTCGTCAGCCCCCAGAAGGCAAACAAGACCTTGAGCCCCCCAAGACTGGGCACGGTTGCGTAATAGATGCCACCAAGAGCCGAGACCACCAGGGCCGTGGTCATCATCGTCCGGGCTGAGAAGCGGTCGGCCAGGGCACCGCCGGGAAAGTAGGCCAGCATCGCGACGATGCCGTATACCGAGAACGCGGTACCGAGCTGCAGGTTGGTGAGGCCAAAGACATCGAGCAGCGTGGGTCGGAAAATCCGGGCCACTATAAATGGCAACCCGAAGATGGCCTCTCCTGCCATCACGAGCGCAAACATCGTGAGGAGTCGGGTCATCTTCGTGCTGCGCTGGCTGGGTGCTGGTGGATTCATGATGCAGCAGGGATACCACAAAACGAGCCCCAGCGAGCCCCAACAAGCCACCGCCACCACAATGACTCGCTGCGAAGCAAGCAGAGAACATGCTGACGTGCCCGCTGCTGTCCCCGTCCAGAAACGGGTACAGCAGCGGGCACAGGATTCAGGAAGTGACGGCACTGCAGAGGCTTACGAAACGCGTCACACTTCGGCTCAATGTTTGAGCTACTGGGAAGATTAGATGGCCAATACCAAGCAATGCGGCACGGACCAAGCTTCATTCACAGCAGCCCGCGGTACACCAGGGCTACGGCAGTTGGTCGATGACTTTTACGATGCCATGGACACGATGCCCGAGGCCGCAAGAGTTCGGGGCATGCATCCCAAAGACCTCACCGAGTCTCGAGATAGGCTCGCTCTGTTCTTGAGCGGTTGGCTGAGCGGACCCAATGCCTTTCGCCCCAAATATGGTCCCATCAACATTCCGCGGGCTCACCAGCACTTGCCCATCGGTGAAGCCGAAATGGAAGCCTGGCTGCTGTGCATGAAGACCGCTCTCGACAAGCAACCCTATGAGGCGACGTTCAAGGACTACTTGCTTCGACAACCTCGCATTCCAGCCCAGCGGGTCCGGACACACTGACACCGTACCGGCAATCAACGAGCCATAGAATCCGTGACAAGCAGACCACACCCATGGGACAATATTGCGTATGAAACACAGCAGTAAAAGACTGGCAGGTGTCACGATTGCTGCGCTCATCGGAGTCGGTCTTCTGGTCTGGCGAGACTCGACACCACGCGATCACACGGAGGGTCAGCCCGGCGAGATGGCAGGGGCCGAAACCGACAAAACCGAGCATCGACGGGTACGCAAGGGACCCAGGAAACCTCCGCCTTCGGCACGGAGTCCTGCGGTGCCCGTCGACGAGGACGATAACCCAGATGAACGAGTTCAAGAGGCCAATGGTCTCACCGCCCAAGAGCGGAAGCTCGAGGAGTACCATGAACACCTCGACGCCATCGAAGATCCCAACGTGGATGAGCTGACAATGCTCGGAGAAATGGCCTTCGACGCAAATGAGGCCGAAGCCGCCTACGACCACTACCTGGAAGTAATCGAGGAGCACACAGACCATTCCTTGGCGCCATTCGCGCTCTACAAGCTCGCCTGGGCCGAATACAACTTGGGAGACGTAGACGCGGCAATCGACGACATGGAACTAATGATTGAGTGGAGCGGCCGCGGCAAGCTGGCCGATCATGGTGCAGCCGATCTGGAGTTGTTCACTGGAGAGAGGCAATACAAGAGTCCCCACAGTCCGGGTGGGTGACCGGGGTCTTCGAGCAAGAAAACACCCCAGACCAGACGGGTCAACCGCAGAAACAGGACTCTGGACCCAGCTTCATTGCAGGCACCTACAAAATGGGTCACATTTTGGTTCAATGTATAGGCACATTCCACACACTCGATCCTTCATGGCAAGTTTGTTCGCCGGCTTGATGGCCTTGTTGCTTTGGGGGCCCGGCGTGGCACCCGCTCTCGCCCAACCAGTCGACTCCAAGCCCGCCACACCGACAATTCCAGACCAACCCTCCAAGGCCGAGAGCGCCCCCAAGGCCAGTCCCAATCTCGATCTCGCCGCTGTAGAAGGGTTCTTTAAGGCCCTGGACGCGACAATGAAGACGGCCGCCGAATCCTCGTCATCCGAAGAGTACGGCTTCGAGCGTGGGGAGTGGTGGCTGCCCAGGACCTGGTGCGAGACTAAACTCGGCCTATCCAAAGACGACCCGATCGAGACCTGCCAGGTGCTCGACATCTCGAGCCGACGGGCAGCGGTTGTGATTGTGATCAAGGCCTGTGAGGCGGAACACTGCGACGTAGACTATTGGATTCTTTCCGATCGTTCGGGTCTGCGACCCTCCCCCATCTCATTGGACTTTGCTCCCGTGGTCTCACCCGATAGCAAGTATCTATACGCGGGACATACCGGCATGGGGCCCGAGATGAGCGGGTACACCGCCTACCTTAGGCGGGTCACCCTCGACACGCTGGAAACCGAACAGGTTGCGGAATGTGCTGCGCCCACCCTCTCCCCCTCTGAACGCTGGGTGGTCTGCCGAGATGCATCCGGCCACGTCCACCGAATGCCCGTTAATGGAGGGCCTCTCGAACGAGTGCACACCATCGATCTGGGCAAGGACGTGATCTACAGCGACCCGCATATTGGCGTGAACCTTCCCCCCGTCCAGTTCATCAAAAAGAACCGCATGCGCATCGTCACACTGACCGCTGGGGATGAGGAAGATGTCGAAGAAGCCAAGTGGGTCGATGGACCCTTTAAGCCCACCGCGAAATGATCAAGATATCCCTCGAAACCAGAATCAAAGCCCCCATCGAGCGGGTCTTTGATTTATCCCGCAGCATCGATGCCCATATGGACTCGACGTCCTCGACCGAGGAAACCGCGATTGCAGGCAGAACATCGGGGCTTATCGGCCTGGGTGAAACGGTCACCTGGTCGGCGGTTCACTTCGGCATTCGGCAGCGGCTGACCGTGAAAATTGTCGCCTTCAATCGCCCCCACTCGTTTGCCGACCAGATGGTCTCGGGCGCCTTCAAGTCCATGCAACACCGGCATGAGTTTAAAGAATCAGGGGATGAGACCCTGATGAAAGACCACTTTGAATTCGAAGCACCACTGGGCTTTGTCGGTGCCCTCGTAGAAAAGCTCATTCTGTTCGACTACATGCGGCAGTTTCTTGAGGTTCGCAACGCCAGGCTCAAAGTCCTCGCTGAAGGCAACGAGTGGCAACAATACCTGCACGAGCCAACCGGCTCGTTGTAGACACCAAAGGACCGCAGTATGAAAGCCGAAACCGATTTGGCCACACTGATCAAAAACCTCAGCCCAAAGCCACTGCCCGCCACATATGTCTTCTGCACCATCCAAGGCGCAGACTATGGCGCCCTGTCTCACACCAAGCCCCTCGCCTCCTTTGCTGAGCCAGAGGGGTTGACCCTGGTCCTGACAAAAGAAAGCGCTGACCATGAGGGGCTGTCCTATCAAGGCACTTTTCGTTGCATCAGCCTGCAGGTCCACTCAAGCTTGGAGGCGGTCGGTTTAACAGCCGCAGTCGCCAATGAATTGGCAGCCCATGGCATCAGCGCCAATGTGATTGCGGGCTTTTTCCACGACCATGTCTTTGTCTCCGCCTCTCGTACGGACCACGCGCTGAGGCTTCTGGAGTCAATGAGCGCCCAGGGCTAGATCACCGGGGCCCCACTGGGGAGTGAAGCCGTGCTACATTTGTCGCGCCCTCGACCTATACGAGGAAACAACAACCGGAGAATCAAATGGCTACCTACACCTGCCCCAAGTGCGACATGGCTGTCAACGCCAGCTGCGCCCACTGCGATACACCGCTCGAGAACCACACACTGACCAAGCCCGATGGCAGTACAGTCCAGGTATCTCAGTGCCCCAACGGTCACGGAAAGATCAAGTCACCGCTGTGCTGTGGCCAAGACATGTCCTGCTCCATCTGAGTCGCTGACATCCACCGAGTGGGGTCCCGATAAAGCATAAATATGCAGTCGAGACCCCACTCCGTGGCTGGTTGGTGTCCACCCATTCACCCTTTGCTTTACGCAGGGACCGTGAGCGGTGGGCTACCAAGCTTTCCCGAAGCAAACCGAATAGACCGGCCCGGAATCGGTTGTGTTTCTACAACCGCACATACTTAAAGTTGCACACATAGGTGCCCCATGACTTCATTCGAATCCCTTGACCTAATCGAGCCCATTCAGCGTGCGCTTGCCGAAGAAAACTACGTCACTCCGACGCCAATCCAGGCCGCAGCCATTCCACCGCTTCTCGAAGGCAAGGATGTCTTTGGCTGTGCCCAGACAGGAACGGGAAAGACGGCAGCCTTCCTGCTTCCCACCCTCCAGAAATTAGCCGCGACACCGCAGAGCGGAAAGCCCCTCATCCGAGCCTTGGTGCTCACACCAACCCGCGAGCTTGCCGCCCAAATCGGAGAGAGCTTCGAGTCTTACAGCCGCTACCTTCCGCTGCGACACCGTGTGATTTTCGGAGGCGTAAACCAACGGCCCCAGGTCAGCGATCTGAGGCGCGGAATCGACGTATTGGTAGCCAC
>CAWVVG010000029.1:0-16523 GCA_963932775.1 uncultured bacterium | reverse complement strand
AAACAATCAGTTATTAGGTTAAAGTATTGATCTTACTTAATAACAACTGGATTTTGTCGCGCTATTTTGCGACAAAATTAACGAGTCTACCCGGAACAAAGATCTCTTTTAGGATGGTTTTTCCTTCGAGATGCCGCGCCACATTGGGCTGTGCCTTGGCTGTGGCCAGGACCTCATCCTTGCCTGTGCCAGTCGCGACCTCGATGGTTCCCCTCAGCTTGCCCATTACCTGAACGGCAATCTGCACGGTGTTGTCTACAAGTGCCGATGGGTCAAATGCGGGCCAGGAGGCGGTAGAGAGGCTCTCCGTGTACCCCATTCGGCTCCACAACTCTTCGCTCAGGTGGGGGGCGTAAGGGCTGAGGATGAGCACAAAGGCCTTGGCCTCGTCGGCGGTTGGCGGTGTGGCTCCAGCGGCATTTACAAATTCCATCATCCGCGACACGGGAGTATTGAATTTCAGGGCTTCAATGCCGTCTGTGGCTTCTTTGATCGCGATGTGTAGGGCCTTGGTTACCGGTCCGCGGGCTTCGCCGTAGGGCCTGACTTTTCCGGTGTCTTGGTCGATAAACAGGCGCCAAACCCGACCCAGGAATCGATATACCCCCTCGCAGCCAGATGTCTGCCAAGGCTTTACTTGTTCCAGTGGACCCATGAACATCTCATAGGTGCGCAAGGCATCGGCCCCATAGCGGGCGACGATCGTGAGGGGATCTTCGACGTTCTTCTTGGACTTGCTCATCTTCTCGATTTGGGTGTGGACCGGCGTGTCGCTCCCCTTCACAAACCAGTCGTCACCGCGCTGCTCCACTTCTGTCGGCAGGTAGTATTTTCCACGCTCGTCTTGGTAGCTGTACGCGAGGATCATTCCCTGGTTGAAGAGGGCCTTGAAGGGCTCTTTGGTGTGGACCAGCCCGCAATCGTAGAGCACCTTGTGCCAGAAGCGGGCGTACAGCAGGTGGAGGACCGCATGCTCAACTCCGCCGATGTACATATCGACTGGGCCCCAGTATTGTTCTGCGGCCTCGCTGAAGGGTTCATCGTTGTTGTGGGGGTCCATATACCGCAGGTAGTACCAACAGCTGCCAGCCCACTGGGGCATGGTATTGGTTTCCCGTATCGCTGGCTGACCGTTGTGGGTGGTGTGCAGCCATGCCTCGGCGCGTGCCAGGGGGGGTTGACCATCGGCAGTGGGCTTGTAGGCATCGATGTGGGGCAAGGTCAGGGGCAAGTCTGAGGTATCGAGGGGGTGGACGCCACCATCTGCTGTGTGAACCACGGGAAAGGGTTCTCCCCAGTACCGCTGACGGCTGAACAGCCAGTCACGGAGCTTAAAGTTGATCTTGCTAGTTCCCTTTCCTTCGGCTTCGAGGCGGGCGATAATCTTGGACTTAAATTCCGTGACGCTGAGTCCGTTGTACTCACCGGAATTGATGGCGGGCCCATCTCCAGAGAATGCAGCCTCCTGGACGTCGTAGCCTTCGGGGCTCTGGATTACCTCAATGATGGGCAGGTCAAAGGCCAGGGCGAACGCGTGGTCACGCGCGTCGTGGGCCGGTACCGCCATGATGGCTCCGGTTCCGTAGGACATAAGGACATAGTCCGCGATCCAGATTGGGACGGGCTCTCCGTTCACGGGATTTATTGCCATCGCACCAGTGAACACGCCGGTTTTTTTCTTCTCGGCGGCGATCTGTCGATCCATGTCTGAGCGGTGGCGGGCCTGGTTTACATAGGCCTCCACGGCGTCCTTTTGTTCAGCCGTGGTGATCCCTGCAACCAGGGGGTGCTCGGGGGCCAACACACAGTAGGTCGCGCCGTACAGCGTGTCGGGTCGGGTCGTGAAGACCGTGAAGCTGTGGTCGGTTTGAGCCAGATCGAACTGAACTTCCGCACCTTCCGATTTCCCAATCCACTTGCGCTGCATTTCCAGTACACCTTCTGGCCAATCCAGACCATCCAGGTCTTCGAGCAGCCGCTCTGCGTAGGCGGTGATCTTGAGCATCCATTGGCGCATCAGTCGTCGCTCGACGGGATCTCCCGTCTCCACGTATTTTCCATCTTGGACTTCTTCGTTTGCCAGTACGGTGCCTTGGGCTGGACACCAGTTCACTGCAACTTCTTCCAGATACGCCAGGCCGCGCTCATGGAGCTTGAGGAAGATCCACTGCGTCCATTTGTAGTAGTCCACGTCTGTGGTCGAGACTTCGCGGTCCCAGGAGAACGAGAATCCGAGGCGCATCAGCTGCTTCTTGAAATATGCGATCCGCTCGGCAGTGATCTTGGCGGGGTGCCGATTGTCGCGCATTGCTGCCCGCTCAGCGGGGAGCCCGAAGGCATCCCAGCCCATCGGGTTCAAGACAGAATGGCCGGTCATGCGCTTGTAGCGAGCGATGATGTCCACCGCGGTGTAGCTCAGCGGGTGGCCAACATGGAGTCCTGCCCCAGAGGGGTAAGGGAACATGCTGAGTACGTAGTACTTGGGCTTGTTCGGGTCTTCGACTGCGTCAAAGGTGTGGTTGTCCGCCCAGTTTTGCTGCCACTTGGGTTCAATGGTGGCTGGGTCGTAGCGATGGATGGTTCTTTCGTCCGCCATAGAGCACCTCTCAGGGGCGCTATGCTAACCGGGCGGGCGTCTATCGGGAGGGTCGAAACAGTGCGGGGGCCCATGTTGCTTGCAGCATTTGATCTGCTGCGGCTTCCGTTGCCTGAATATCGGCATCTGTCCACGGCATCATCCACAAGGACAATGCTGTGGCACCGAGCACGAGTACAGAAGTACTGAGGGTGAAGATCATGTCTGCGGTTGCGGGGTCGAAAAGGTTTATCATGGTTCTCTCCTGAACATCTGTACAGAGTATACTGTACATTCGTTCAGGAACGCAAGTGTTGTTGCGGACAGTTTATGTCCGGATTAGGCTTTTTTTAGCCCCTAAACCCTGAAAAGAGTCAAAGATGCCAGATCGAGTACTGATCACACAACCGATTGATGGTGAGGCCATGGCCCTTTTGGACGCGGTGGCGATCCCCACGGACGTATGGCCCGGCCCTGAGCCGATTTCTCGGACTGAATTGCTCAGGCGAGTCGCCGGATGTGCAGGATTGATCTCCATGCTCACCGATCCGGTGGATGCTGAAGTAATGGATGCGGGACCGCTTCGAGTGATCGCTCAACATGCAGTTGGGGTCAACAATATCGATCTTGAGGCGGCGGCGGCACGGGGAATCTGTGTCGCACACACCCCCGGAGTGCTCACCCATGCGACCGCGGATCTTGCAATGACGCTTGTGTTGTCGGTGGCCCGACGGGTTTTGGAGTCTGACCACTTGGTTCGCAGTGGCGATTGGAAGGGATGGAGCCCTACTCTGATGCGGGGCATGGAGCTGCGTGGGGCTACCATGGGGATCATTGGCATGGGGCGGATTGGCTCTGCCGTCGCTCAGCGCGCCCGGGCATTTGGAATGGAGATTGTGCATCACAATCGCACCAGCGGTATGCCCCTCGATGACCTTCTCCGGATGAGCGATGTGGTCAGCCTTCACTGTCCGCTGACTCCAAGCACCCGGCACTTGATCGATGGGCGCGCCCTCAGCCTCATGAAGACGACGGCGATCTTGGTCAACACGGCCCGGGGTCCAGTGGTGGATGAGGCGGCACTCGTGGGCGCCCTGGACACTGGAACCATCGGGGGGGCCGGGCTCGATGTGTTTGAGGAGGAGCCTCGGGTGCACCCCGGATTGCTCGCGACTCGGAAAGCCGTGTTGTTGCCACACATCGGCAGTGCGACCACCACCACTCGGCGGGCAATGGGTCGGATGGTTGTTGAGGACATTATTAAAGGGCTTCGTGGAGAGGCCCTCAGCCACAAGGTGAAGTCACGATGATTACGGAATTGAATAAGTCTCAGCGATTGGTTTGTTTGCTGCAGCGGATGGCTGAGACGGGAGGAATATCGGCCTTCGAGGCCATGGAGGAATTTGATCTCGATGACCGTACATTGCGTCGGTACCTTGCAGACCTGAGAGACATTGATGTGCCTGTGCAAGACGAGGGCCGGGGAGCCGATCGCAACCTCTGTTTGGACCCATCATTTGGACGCCGAGGGGTTCAGCTTTCCCTGCTTGAATTTGTCAGCCTCCATTTTGGAAGGAGCCTGTTTGACTTCTTGGAGGGTACAGGTTTTGCCTCGGACATGGACGATGCCCTGGATAGAATCAGCGCATGGTCGGGTGGACCTGCTGGACAGAACGCAGGCATGGTGCAGCATATGGGGCGCAAGTTCATGGCGGTTCCGGAGCATGCAAAGGACCACACCCAAGATGCCGATCTATTGGACGACATTCTCACGGCCCTGCTTCGGCAGACACCGGTGGAGGCCTTGTACGCACGGGTGGGTGGACCGGTTCGGACCTATCGCCTCCACCCCTATACTCTAGCTCATTGGCGCCAAGGCCTGTATTTGTTCGCACTGGACGTGGATGCGGGGCGCATCAAGACCTATGCCGTGGACCGGTTTCGGGCTTTTTCTCGGACCCGGGGCGAGACCTTTGACTACCCCGAGGAGTACGATCCAAAGTCGCTGGTCGCAGACTGTTTCGGTATCATTGGGGGTGAGGTGACCGACATTCTCCTCCAGTTTGATCGGCGGGTTGCGCCCTACGTTCGAGAGCGCATATGGCACCACAGTCAGCGGGTTGAGCCGTTGGGTGATGGCTCGATTGAGATGCGACTGCGGGTTGGTTTAAGCCCGGAACTCGAGGCGTGGTTGCTTGGCTTTGGTCCCAAGATGAAGGTGTTGGAGCCGGTAAGCCTGCGGGATCGGGTTCGGCGCCTTCACGGAGAGGCGGCCCTAGAATGAAAACGGTTCGAAGCATCGTGGGCAAGAGCCCTGTGGCCATCACTGCCAGTCCCCACACGATTGCGCCGATGGACCCGTATGCAGGAGATGAGGCCCTGGTTTGGCTGGGCAGCCACCAAGATTATCTGCGTCATGCGGAGCGGTCGGGGGTTGAGCCGAATCTGGACCCAGAGGCGTATGCGTTTCTGGACCTTGAATTTGAGCGAGTCTATCGGGCCATTCTCGATGGGCAGGCCCACTGGAGCGACATTGAGCCGCTCGCCGAAGCGCTCTTGCTCGGCCATGAGTTGACCCACGATCAGCGTCCCCCAGGAGAGGCGCTTGCACCCATTCCGGATCAACAGTTGGCGGACATCGCGGAAAATCATCTTCCAGGAGTGGGCCTTGTGGGGCCCGACCGCATTGTGGGTCCGTGGGCCGATGAACCACTGCCAGCGTGGTTGCGCGTGCAAGTGGGAGCGATCATGGCTTTTGTGCCAGAGGTTGACCCTGGCGTGCCCTCGTGGGCCCGCGCGATCAAGCGCAAGCCTCGCCCGCCCACCGAGGTGAGGCAGACATTGCGCGTGATGGCACGAGCGGCGCCCAATGTCTGGGTCGTACACGGCGATGAGCTGGTTCCCTTGTTGCCCATCGGGAAGCATTTCTTGCCCCGTGGTCCTGTGCTGGGTGTACCCGATGTGCCCGCTGTGGTTGGGCGGGTGGTACACGGTCAGCAGGGGCCTTTTTTGGTGGCTTCGGTGCCGCTGTTGCGGGTGCCTCCGTTCGAGGTCATTGAGCGAAGGGTGCGCCTCGAATGGCTGCGGCTCCGTAGACGGGAACGGAGGCTCACTTGGGAGGATGCCTTGCGGGAGCGCAGTGAAGTCTTGTACCGCAGTTGTTGTGAGTGGCTGTGGCTTCAGCTTGCGGAGACCGACACCCGCCCGTGGTGAGGGCGGGGTTGTGCGGGCTTAGTCGGTGGCGCCCAAGTCCAGAAGCCAGGCTTCGTTGGGTGCAATCTTGAGGTTTTGGCGGAGCTCTTCGTTTGAGCCATGTGCTAGATCATTGGCTTGATCTGAGCTCAGCGTGGCACCCGGGTACTTGTACAGACGTTGTGCCTTAGAGCCCGGAAAACTCGCGCCAAACAGTCCGCTGATGGTCACCATGGTACCCGCGAGGGAGACCTTGTTGAAGCGGTTGTATGTCTCGATATCCGAAGCGGTCGCCATACCGACCAAGCCCGCCACTACGCCCGCGACCCCCACCGTTGCGCCCATGTACCAGCCTTTTGCGTTTCGGTTGAGCCGATGGATCTCCCCGACGAGTTTATCTCGTTGAGGTGTGGCACCTACGAGGGTCAAGAAGTCGGGGGTGGAGAGGCGCTGTGGCCCTCGGTATACGCCCCACGTACGAAATGTGGAGATGTTGTCGGTGACCACAACGCCGGTGCCCAATCCATGGGGTTGACCGTAGGACATGGAGGTGAAGGTTGCGACCGATGAGCCGCGGTACTCGGTCTCCGCGCGCACCTGCAGCCGCTTTGCTTTGTAGGTGCGCAGGGCCATCAGGCGCTCTGGGGTGAGTTGCCCCAGGCTTTGAGGAGCGGGCGGCAGCTTCTGTACCTCGATCTCAGGTGCTTGAGGTGAAGAAGCGTCTTCCGCCAAGACCATCGGGCAATACAAGAGAGTGAACAGGGCAAGTTTCATGGAAGGGTCTATTCCTCAGGGTCGGGCCAGCAGGGTGTTGCACCGGCAACTATGGCGGCCATGTCTGGTTCTAAGGGTGCCTCAATTGTGATCGACCCGCCATCTGGATGTGGGATGGTGATCGCTGAAGCGTGGAGTGCGTGCCTTGGAAATCCAGTTGCAATCCGAATGCTGCTGTCGACTCCGTGATCCAAGCAGTGCAAAAACGTGCGGTCGGGCTGTCCGTACAATTTATCTCCTAGTATCGGAAAACCAAGGTGCTCGAGATGCACACGGATTTGATGGGTCCGTCCGGTCAGTGGTTTGGCGGTCACGAGGCTGTACTCCCCCATTCGACTCACCACGGAGAAGTCGGTCCTGGACTCCAGCCCATCGGTGGCGACGCCCCGTCGAATTCGAATGCTGGAGCCAGCGGCGTGTCCGATTGGACCATCGACGGTGATGTCATCCCATTCGGGGCAGCCGTGAACGATGGCTTGGTAGGTCTTTTTGGGTACCTTCTCAAAGAAGGCCCGCTTTAGAAAGCCGTTGCTTGCTTTGTCCTTGGTGAGAACATTCACGCCACTTGTCTCCCGGTCGAGTCGGTGGGCAAGATCGACCACATGCTCGGGTCGGGCGGCACGGGCGATGCCCACCAGTCCGTAGGTGAAGGTCAAACCAGCGGGATGCGCCAACATTCCAGCTGGCTTGCAGACCCCCAAGATGTGGTCATCCTCGAACAGGACGGTGGGCAGGGGCGGCGGTGGTCCAGGAGGCGCCAGCTCGGGCGCATTGATTAAGAGCTCATCACCCGCGGAGAGGGTGCTCGATGGCTTCAGCGCCCCATCGTTTCGGATCACCTCTCCCTGGCGAATCATGCGCTGAATGCGGCTTCGTGAAAAACGAGGGAAGCGGCTCGCGAGGTATTGGTCCACGCGCCGCCCGTCTCCGTCCGAGCGGACGAAGACGGAGCGAATGGCTTCTGTGGTGGCTTGGATGGTCACTCCAACCGTTTAATGGGCCTTAGACCAGTCGGGGAATTCCCGCGGCGTCCGCGCTTGCGATGATGGCGTCGCGGTTGGAGGCATAGAATCGCTCCATCGCGATGACCATAAGGGGCGTGGCGACGATTGCTCCAAGTCCGCAGGTAAAGACCACGCCGAGCATGATCACCATCTGGATGATGAGATTGCCCACGAAGACTTCAACAACGTTGTCTTTTACGTGGTGCAGAGAGGCCTTTAGGCAGTCCACCGGGGCGTACAGCTTGTCGGCTCTCAGGTGAAGCGTCCAAGTGCCGAGGATTGCAACAATCCAGGCGCCAATAATGCAGCCACAAATACCCAATATGACCGCTACGGACAGGATCACCATGGTCACCAGGTCGTCCATGATGTCATCAAACTTGAAGAGGTCGCCGATGTCAGGGGCTTCGTCAGACGATGCGGCCTTTCGGGCGATGCGAATGAAGTTGGGCATGAGAAATGCCCCACCAAAAGGTTGAATCATGCCAAAGACAAGCCCCAAGAGGATCCAGGGCAGAGGATGTTTCTTGATGGTCTCGAAGGCGGCTTTGATAAAATCCATGAGGGACACTCTCTATTGTTGGGTTTCGCGCATCCTACCTGAAATTTTTATTTTGGGTAAGCTCCCAACATGAAGCGAAGCCCCATACGCCCTGCATTGATGTTGGCCCTCACCTGGTTGTTGGTGAGCGTGGTGTTGACCATGCTCATGGCGCCAACTCTCGGTGCGAGGGGCCTGCTGTGGTTGGCCTTCCATGACGCGGCGTGTCTGTTCGGCTGTGGTTGGGAGATTCGGAGGGCGTGGAAGCTCCAGTCCGCGCTCAGGGACACGTCCTTCGTACAATGAGGTGGTCCATGACGTCTTCAGCCACGCTCCAGGGTGCAAAGACTCGTACGGGAGGGGTTCCCGCGAGCATATGCCCATGAATATTGGCACCACCGGCTCTTGTGTGAACCCGAAGTCCAGGCCGAGGGTCGCCCATGGGGATCACCTCCATAAAGTCCCAGCAGTCATTGGCGGGCTGTTGGGGCCAGGCGATACTTGAGGTGGCGACCCAGGTGGCTGGGGCGAGGGTCTCATCGTCTTCAATCGCAATCCAGCCGCGCTCTGTGAGGTGGTGCTGAAAGCCCCAGTGGCCCGCGAATCGCCCTTGCCCAGCGGTCGCTGCTCGGTCCGCAGCCCGCTCCTGGGTGGCCGCCAGATCTGCATCATCGATGGCCAATATCAAAGCCAGTATTGGTGTGATCAGGCAGGCGATTCGAACAATCGGGCCGGGTGCTTTTCGCAATGGAATCAATATTGCCGGAGCAAAGAAAGGGATCCAGTATCGGCTCGCTGTAAACCGAAGCCCCAGCAAGAAGATGGCACCCAAGCCCAGCCAGAGAAGCAGAATCCGGTCCAATGGGTCGCGGTTTCTCATGGCTGTGGCCAGGGTGGCTCCGCCTGCTGCTGTGAAGCCGATGGTTGCGATGGCTGCAGTCCCACTCTGTCCGGCCCAGTCGGCGGCAATCCAGCCAAGGGCTGCTCCGAGACATGCGCCGATGCCCGCTGTTCGGGGGCGAGACAGGGCCAAGATAGGGAGTGCCGCAACGCCGCCGAGAGTGGCCAAGGACGCCACGGCTTTGTGAAACAGCTCGTGGCTTCCGTTGGAGGCCGATTGAAAGCCGAGCATCGCGAACAAATGAATGTCGCCATAGGCCAGCTGGTCATGGAGCATCAGCGCGACCGTGGGAATCAGGGCTGCACCGGTCAGCTTGAATGCGTGGAGTCTCTGACCATGCATCCAGGGCCACATGAATACGACGGGAATCAAGGCGAGGGCGCTGTATCTAAACCAGGCGCCACACCCCAAGACAAGGGCCCAGCCCAGGCGGTGCGCGATGGGTTTATCTTCGCTCAAGAGACCGGCAAAGCCCAAGAGTGTGCATGCCAGTAGGGGCAGATCTGGAGTCAGGGCATGTGTGGCGAGGACCGCGACCGGTGCACCACAGAGAAGAATTACCGACTCGGCGCTGCGCTTGGCTACCCGATGGCCCAAGCGAGCGGCACCGACCCCAGCGAGCAACAGCCATGGGAGCATCCACAGGTGCTGCCAAACCACGCTCTGGTCGGCCACAGGAGCCAGCCACAACGCGATGCCGGGAGGGTTGGAGAGAACATCAAAAGCGGGCTGAGTCACTCCGCTCCAGTTGATCATGAAATCGTGTGGTGTCCATGGGTGCGCGGCGGCAGCCCGGGCCATGGCTATGAAATTGGCGTCGTCTACATGGTTCGGTTTGTCCACAAAAGGCAGGGCAAGGCCGATGAGGAGCAGGATTGCCAGACGGTAGCGCATGGTCCATCGTACCCGGAGGCAGCCTTCAGTGGGTTAGCAGAGCCCAAAGGGAGGGTTTGTGATCGATTCTGTCGACATCATCGTCGTGGGCGCGGGTCATGCGGGCTGTGAGGCTGCACTGGCTGCGGCACGGCTGGGCGCCACGGTCGCTATGGTCACCATGCGTCTCGATCACATTGGGCGCTTGTCTTGCAACCCAGCGGTGGGTGGTCTGGCCAAAGGCTGTCTTGTGCGGGAGATCGATGCCCTGGGCGGAGCCATGGGCCGAGTAGCCGACCGCTGTACAATTCAGTTTCGCCGGCTCAACACCCGAAAGGGCCTCGCGGTGCAAGCGAGTCGTGCCCAGGTGGACATCGACCGCTACCCAGCCGAGATGCGGGCAGTCATAGAGGCCGAGCAGAACATTCAGGTGGTTGCAGGCGAGGTCGTAGATCTCGTGGTCGACGGTCCCCGGGTCACCGGTGTGGTGCTCAATAGCGGCGAGGCGGTATCTGCCCGTGCCGTGGTGCTCACAACCGGTACCTTTCTGTCGGCCGTCATGCACTGTGGAGACCAGCAAGTTCAAGGCGGCCGGTTGGGTGAAGCGTCGGCCAGCCGGCTCTCAAAACGCCTCAAAGGGCTGGGGCTGCGACTCGGGCGCCTCAAGACCGGGACCACGCCACGATTGGATGGTCGAACCATCGACTGGGACCGCATTGAGGCACAAACTCAGACGGATCCAGATGGCCACTTTTCGTTTCAAATACCCGGAGATCGCCTGCCTCAGATCGAGTGCCACACTGCATACACGAATGCGGACACACATCAGATCATTCGAGACAACTTGGATCGGTCCCCGCTGTTTTCTGGTCAAATTGAGGGCCGAGGGCCCAGGTATTGCCCCAGCATCGAAGACAAGATCGTCCGCTTTGCAGACAAGGAGCGGCACCAACTGTTCCTGGAGCCCGAGGGCCTCGACACCCACCGGATCTATGTAAATGGGCTCGCGACCAGCTTGCCTTCGGATGTTCAGTTGGCCATCGTTCATTCGATTGTAGGGCTGGAGAAAGCAGAGATTCTACAGGATGGGTATGCGGTCGAGTACGACTTTGCGGATCCCCGAGATCTCGACCACGGGCTTCAACACAAGGCCATTCCTGGACTGTACCTGGCGGGCCAAGTCAATGGTACCAGTGGCTATGAGGAAGCGGCAGCCCAAGGTCTAATCGCCGGGATTTCCGCTGCGCAGGGTGAAGCCTTTGTGTTGGGCCGTGACCAGGCCTATATTGGCGTTCTGATCGACGACCTCGTTACGCGCGGAGTGGGTGGTGAGCCCTACCGAATGTTCTCCAGTCGTGCGGAACACCGCCTGCTCTTGCGGGAGGACAATGCGGACAGGCGCCTGATGCCCACGGGCCGGAAGATTGGCTTGGTCGATGACCAGGCATGGGAGCAATTCGAGGGCAAGCTTAAGGCCATCGATGCGGCTCGTTTGTGGTGTGACTCCACTGTGGTTCGACCGAATGCGGAGATTGTGGCGCGCTTGGTGGCCGCAGATATTTCTGTTCCCAAGAAGCCGGTTTCGGTTGCTGTGATGTTGCGTCGCCCGACCATGACGTGGGACCTTCTTACGACCGTGATCGATGGCATGCCAGCCTTGTCTCCGGTGGCTGCGTCGCAGGTGGAGACCGACATCAAATATGCCGGCTACTTGGTCCGAGAGGAGGCACGATCTGCCCGCACCCGAAAGATGGAGTCGGTGATCATCCCCGAAGACATGGAGTTCAATGCTCCCGGACTCTCTAATGAAGTTGGTGAGCGCCTTCGGGCCGCCCGACCCGCCACTCTTGGCGCAGCAGCTCGCCTGCCCGGTATTACGCCTGCAGCCATCGACATGTTGGCTGTTCTGTTGGCGCGGCGGCGAACAGGGTGATGTGGACTGACGCGGAGAAGATTCACATGGCGCTGCTGGAGCGGTGGCGCGGTGCGATGAATCTCGTGGGCCCCGGGCCTGTTGAGTCCCACTTTGTGGATGCAGCGGGATCTGTGGAAGGCCTCAATGCCCGAGGCCGCTGGGCGGACCTGGGCAGCGGCGCGGGGTTTCCTGGTGTGGCACTCGCATCCCGTTACCCAGAAGCGTTCGTGGTGCTGATCGAGAGCCGCGCCAAGCGGGCGACTTTCTTGAGAACGGTGGTTCGAGAGTCCGGCCTGTCCAATGTGGAAGTATTTCATGGCCGAACCGAGGACGTTTCTCCGGGCTTTGACGGTGTGATCAGCCGGGCCTATCGGCCCCCCGAACTCTATCTGGAGGATGCAGGGCGCTTGCTGTCTGATGGTGGTGTGGCCGTTTTGCTCTCTGGTGAGGCTCCGGCATCTTTTGACGGCTGGAGCCAAGCTTCGTCGGCCACCTATCCGGTGGAAGGTGGAACTCGGGTGCGAACCCTCTTTCAGCGGGCATAGATCTGGGAGCGGTCAGTCGCCGAAGTCCAGGTCCAGTTCGTCCAAGTCGAGTTCGTCCTCGATGGGATCTTCGAGTTCTTCTCCGGTACCGTCGGGCGCATTGTTGCCGCCATCGTCCAGACCGAGTTCCTCGTTGACACCGTAGGTGCTCTTCCATGTGGCAACGTCATCGCCCATCAGGTCTTGGTCTCTCGCCTCCGGTAAGGTCGGGTCACAGAATAGGACGTGCCATCCCTTCTTGGTGAACTTGTTGTCCTGGCTCAGCTTGGCGGAATACCGCGGCAGGGTGTCTGACTTGCCGGCTTGTTTGAGCACTGGGACCGACTGGAAGGTGTCTACACAGACGGTGAACCGGCTTCGCATCTGTATGCTCAGCGCCTCATCGACCGCGGCATGGCACTTGGCGTGACGCTTCTTGGTGCCTCGGTTGCAGATCTTAATCTTGGCGTTCGCGAGGAATGCGGACCACAAGTTTGTTGTGGACTCCATTTTGTATCGTTTGGCCTTCCGCTTGAACTTTTTGGATTGATTGACCTGAAAGTCGAGCTCCTTGACGGCCTGCTTCAGCTCTTTTCGGAGGGTGTTGCGTTCTTCTTCTGCAGATGCGAGCTGTACCTGTAAGAAGGATATTTCTTCGGAAAGACGGCCCTGGGCCTGAGAACCCTTGGCTTTGTCGCCTTTCAGCTTCGCGAGCTCAGCGATCTTGGCGTCGAGTTCAACTTGAAGGGCGCTCACCCGCTCGATGGCTTCGGCTGCCCGGTCAGCTTCAGTTGCGATGAATTCCTCTGCGAGCATCCGCAGTTCGGATTCCGTTAGTTCTTCCTTGATGACTTCGGGCGGCGGCATGATGACCACAGGCTCGGAGTACATCTCGTTTCCAGCCATGCCACCGAAGACGCCGATTACGGTCGCGACAAGAATAAGAAGAACCACATGAATCTTCTTGAGTTGCATCTGGTTGCTCGGGACGTAGTCGTCTTCCACGGTGCCTCCTCAGGCTATGTGGAGAAAGCTAATTCGCTGATTCCGCCTTGGCGCGTTCAATCCGGTCTTGTGGGTCGTTCGTTTGCGCTTCAGTCACTTTGGACTCGACCGGGTTTACTTCCTGTCGCTCTCTCCATCGTGCTGCTGCTTCCAGTTCGGGGGGCGATTGGATGACGTAAATCAGGGCCTTTGACAGTCCGACGAGCCAACATAAATTTCTAATATAAAACAGCCCGAAGCTCATTAACCAGAAGAATGGACTGGACTCACGGCGACTAATTTCCAGCAAAGACGACGCCTGAATGGCAAAAAAGGCACCGAATGCAACTGCTGCAAACCATGGTGGAAGGCCGAGAGCGAGCCCGGCGAGACAGGCTGTGAGCAGCAGGGTGATAAATAACTGCCCAAAGACAAAGCTCAGCCGAATGTCTCTGGCTGCGAACACCTTGCGCTGAGGAAAGGCCAAGGAGAGCAAGGTTCGCGAGTATCCAGTAGTGATGTGTTTCCGGATGTACGCACCCAGGGTCTCTCGGTGCATGTGAAGCACCCACAATTGCTCTGTACTCAGGATTCGGTGTTGCTCCGCGATGGTCATGGCAACGATGGTGTCTTCGGCGGCGGCAATGCGGTGGAAGAAGTGTTCTTCGAGGCGATCCCTCTCGAAGTATACGGAGCGATGGAAGGCCACGTTGCCCATGGAGAAAGAGTCTGTCTCTGCGGGGATGTGGCGGAACCAATACAGGTACCAGTCCAAATTTGCGAACCGACCCAATGGCCCTTGCCAGGGTGCTGGGTGGTAGGTGCCACAAACCACCGGTGCGACCTCAAGCCAGCGGCGAATGTCGCTTAGCCAGTGACTGGGGGGGATGCAGTCTGCATCGGTGAAGACCAAGAAGGATCCTTTCGCGGCATCCGCACCTCGGTTTCGGCTGATTGCAGGGCCCACTTGGGTGTCGTTTTGAATGTGAACCACATCGAACTTCCCCATCACCGCAGGGGTTGCATCGGTGGAGCCATCATTGACGACGATGACCTCGTAATTGTCATCATCCTGGCTCGTGACTGCGCCGAGGCAGCGAGCCAGTGTTCCGGCTGCGTTGAACGCCGGAATGATTATGCTGATGGTGCCCTGAACCATGGCTGAGACTACGGCTGGTCCGAGGGACTGTCAACCACCATCCACAGCCATGTTTGGCGAGGCCCATCTTCCCAGGCTTGGACAAGAAACCAGGGTGGGCGTGGTGGCCCAGCGAAGCCGGGTTCAGCCCGGGTGATCAGCCACACGCGGCCATTGACCTCGGGAGGGGTGTGGATCCAGGCTTGGCATCGGGCGGAGAGCGCGGATGGCTGAAAATTGGGGTGTCCGCTGTGCAGTTTTCGGGGAAGCAGGGCAGCCTCGACTCCCAATCCGGTGCAGTCGAGCAGTACATCGCCGTTCTTTTCATCAAAGTGCATCTCCACTCCATCCAACATCCATCCAAGCAGCTGGTGTTGTTCGGCGGTTGCCATGTCGTCGACGGGTTTTCCAGCCCACGGCCCGTGATAGAATGCGATCCAGGCTGCGCCAAGACCCACAAGAATGGAGGTTGGCCTTCGAAGCGTGCGGGGTAAAACAGAATCCACTGTGCGCATCAGGGCCACCGGTACGACCATGGCAATGGGGGCAGCGAACTGTACAAAGTGGTGGACATTTAGGCGGGCCCAAACCGCCATTAGAAACATGGCTCCGAAGCCGGCCCCAAAGACCAACAAGGACTGCAGGCTTCCCCGCCAACCCCGACCCCCGCCGAGAAGAACCAATGGCAGGAGCCATAGAGTAGGGCCGACACCGAAGGGGGTTTGGTCGGTGAGGCGGTCAATATTGTCTGTTACAAAGGCCCAAGCGCACGGCCGCAGCAGCGCGGCTGGCGTGGGGTACGCGGAGTCGATGGGCTCATTTTGGCAGGCCTGAACCAGCGCGGGGTTTCCGCTCTCTAGGGCGAGGCTTACCTCGAGGGCCCGCTGGGTGTACACAGCTGTAGCGGTCTCTTTTTGGTGGCTGATCCCAAGGGTTTGGTTGATCAAAGGCGCTGCCAACAGCGGCACCAGCACCACGATTGCGGCCACAGTTTTTCGGTTTTGTGCCCACACAAACACGGCGAATGCCGCCACCGCAGCGACCAAGGCGATGCCCCTAAAATCGATGCCCAGCCCCAGCCCAGCGAAGGTGGCTGCGAGTATGCCCAATCCGGGTCGGTGCCAGCGCATGAATGCTGCCCCGCAGCCCAGGGTCATCGCCGTGGCAGCTGTGAGCATAGGGTACAGGGTGGCCCAGCGGCTCGCTTCCGCCCAAGGGTTGATGAGCGGGATTGTGATGGCTGCAACGAAGCCGGCCCAAGGGTTCGAGAGTGCACGCCCCCCCAGCCCTGAGGCAAACACCACCAGCGACATGGAGATGCTGGCGATTAGCCACCCAGCCTCGTTGTAGCCAATCCATTCGCCGGTGTGTCCTAGGATGGCGGGGTACAGGGGATTCCGCCAGGTCGCATAGCCGCCCAGGTCGACGCCATGGGTCACCATATAGGCGCTGGGCACATACTCCATCCAATCGTACGACGAGATGAAAGGCAGGGGCACAAAGGCGTAGCCGCGCCACCACAGACCGATCAGGCCGAGCAACACCCCCACTACCCAGGGGGCTTCTTTGATCCAGGACTTATTCGCCAAGGTGATCCACTCCGCGTGGTTCCATCTTGGCGTTCCCCAGGACATAGGTCAAAACTCCGGCCATCGTGGGTCAGTGGGCGTTTAGCGGGATGGCGGCTGTGTATACAGATGTATTTTGACGTAAAAAGTGACCCTTGCCCGCGTTGGAGGGGGCAACCATGCCCTCCCCTCGAGCCATGGCGGAACATTTTCTCTGGGCACAGAAAGCTCGCATCCTCGTGGCTTTCATCGCTGCCGGTCGTTGGGTGTTCGTTGGTGCATCTGGCGAAGCGTGGGCATTCATTGGGGTTGTGGTGAACGACTCATGGTTTCGAACCCAGATCGCTCTGAGCGCATGTGTTCCACACAGGTTCCATGAATTCGTTCCCCGCTTGTTCCACGCCGAAGGCTGTCGTGGGTCCTGGAACGATTGAAATCCACCTAAAAGACTTGCGTGGTCAAGACTGTGTCGATATCATCCGAACACACTCAGTACGCTCCCCGCGCACAGTCACGAGTGTTCCCCGCTGTTCC
>CAWVVG010000028.1:0-16611 GCA_963932775.1 uncultured bacterium | reverse complement strand
GTAGATCCATGATGGTGCCGCGGGTATCACCAGCAAGTGAGCCCCTTTCGCTTCATCCAGCAATGAAACCAGAGCAGTCTTTCGCTCTGCGGCGATTCGGACCCAACCGTGTTTGAATTCGATCTCCGGCGCCAAGATATCCAGGGAGCCTGCGGCCTCATAGTCCATGGTGACCAGCTGGGTCACCCCTTGTTCTCGGAGCATCGAGACGAGCGCATTCTGGCCGCTCCGGGATACTGTGGCTCGCTGTATCGTCCTTAAAGATGCATCGGTTTTGGATATGCTGTGAATCCCTAAGATGACCCAGGGTAGACATACCAAGGCCACCAGTAAGCCACGTTGGTTGCTTCTGGGGGGGCTCCATCGCCCCATCAGAGCCTCCAGTGACAAGCCGGCCAGGATCATCAGGGTGGGCGTTGCAATCGCGATGTGGTGGAGGTCCCGAGCCACTCCCCATATCAGCGCCACCTGAGTCACCAAGAATACCGAACAGAACCGCGCCAGGGCCAACCGTGGCGTGGCATCTCTGTCGCACCAGGCCGTAAATACACCTGCAGCAATGACTGCCCATCCCAGGAATCTCAGGGGAGAAAACCAGGCGGGCGCGGAAGCACCCCAGGCAACGCCGAGAAATGAGCGTGGGTCTCCGATCCAGGCCAGTAGGGCTGCCAGAGACTCACGGGCGGGCTGTGGACCACCGGACAGAGCACCCCACACCCGTCTTAGTTGGAGATGCAGATGATCATGGCTGGCTAAGGCAGGCAGGTCGGCCCAAGCGTGGTGCAGCATGCTGATAATCAAGGGCACCAAAGGGATGACGACGGCCAGGGTCATCGGTGTCCATCGGTTGGGCAGAGGTGGTCCCATTTTTGGTTTGTCCCACCGCATGACCCATGCGGTCACTGCGAGGGGAATCAAGGTCAGCATAAAGGTGAGCTTGGCGGTGAGGCCCAGGCCAATCCCCAAGGCGAGTGCAGTCAGGCCATGCCGTCCTCCGGCCCAGCGGCGGTCCCACAAGGCCCAAAGGCAGATCAGGCTGGCGGCAG
This sequence comes from uncultured bacterium, assembly GCA_963932775.1. Taxonomy (GTDB): domain Bacteria; phylum Myxococcota_A; class UBA796; order UBA796; family UBA796; genus UBA796. The sequence goes on along the minus strand of CAWVVG010000028.1, from coordinate 15,565 downwards.
ACAGGAGCAACTCGGTACCACCAAGGGCCCGTCGGAAAAAGATGAACACCCAATCGGTGGCGAGCAATAAGGCTGCTGCGTTCGCGGCGATTCGGGAACCGTGGGTTCGGGTAAAACGGTAAACTAAGGCGATCAACATGCCGCCGAAGATCATGTTCATGACCATTGTTCCGTCGTAGCTCAGGCCGAGGGAGGCAGCGATTCTGGCTGGCCAATCTGCCAGTCCACCCGTGTAAAAATTTACAGCCAAAGGCAGACTGAAAGAACCGAAGTGAAGGGTCTCGACCGGCCGTGTTGTCGCTGCTGTGAGTGGGCCAAAGCTGTGCGTCTGCAGTGTGGCTGCGTGGTGCTCCATGGGGGCTCCACTCATCCAAACCCAGGCGACCTCGCCCACAACGCCCATGTCCCTGATTAGCCCTAGGCCCAGCCCCATATACAGGGCCAGAATGAGCAGGAGCGCCAAGTGAGATCGGCGATTGGAAAGAAAAAACATATGATTTTTTTCAGGAATGGAGGGGTGTGTACCGTGCATATAGTGTCAGAGCGAAATGTCGAAAGTGACCCCGCTCAAAAGACGAGGATGGCGCGAGAAGGTGGCCCATGGGTCCGACCGGTCGACCGAATGGGTTCGGCATTTGCTATGCCTAGGCTGGTGCACCGGTACGGGTTCGGGTTCGACCGGCCCCACCGAGCCGCCACCCGAGACGCTAAACGAGCGCTAAGATGGACGTACCCGCACCTCAGTGGGATGGACGCCCATGATCGAGAGACTGCATCGTTGGACCGCATGGGCGGGTGGACCTTGGATCCTCGCTGGACTCATTGTGGTGCAGCTCATCGCTGTCGCGGTGTTTGCCCTCAATCCCAAGGCGGTGCTTGCGATGGTGGCCGCAGTCGTGGGTGCTGTGGTTGTACTCGAGCGACCGGTCCTCGGGGTGGGGCTGTTGTTTGCGGCCCGCTTGCTCAGTACAGGAGCCACAGTCTTTGTTCGAGTGGGGCGAATGGGGATCGGGCCGTTTGAGCCTGTCCTTCTCTTGTGTTTGCTCGGCTTGGTGTTCCACGCGGCTGTCAATGGCACGCGTCTGTGGCGCCCATGGCCCTGGCGCGCACCGTTGATTGGCTTCATGGTGTGGGTTGGTCTGTCCTTGTTGTGGAGTCACAATCCGAAGGATGGGCTCTCTGATCTCATGCCGCTGTTTATTGTGATGGCGAATGCGATGGTGATCCTGGCCTTCATTCGAACATGGGCCCAATTTAAGCTGATGCTCTGGTTCTGGGTGGGTGCGAGCGTCACCGTCGGCGTGTTGACCTTGGCGCTGGATGCTGTGGGAATTTCGGTCACAGACGTGACCTTCAAGGCGGCATCCGGTGGAGGGCGAGAGACAGGACTGGGTCAGCAGCCCAACTGGTTTGCGATGCACTTGATGTTCATCATCCACACGGCATTTGGGATGGCCCTCGTTGAGCGTCGACGCTGGGTGCGCATTGGATTGGTGATTGCCGGGTTCTTTATCTTCGTGATGATGCTCAAGTCGGGATCCCGTGGCGGTGCGTATGCGACCCTGATTGGCGGTGTTCTTGCCGCCCTTGCTCACCCGTTGTTTCGAAAGTGGTTCGTTCGCTTCCTGGCGATCAGCGCAGTTATTTTCTTGGTTGGAATTGTCTTCGATGTGGGAGATACCGCCAAGGCCCTAAAGCGAATCACTTCCACGATGGTTCTGGGTCAGAACTATCGCCAGCTCAATTGGCTGACTTGCATTCAGATGTTTCAGGACTCTTGGGGCCTTGGGATCGGCGCGGGTGGATATGAAGACTTGCTGCCTGAATACAACAACTATGTGGCCCAGTCGCTGTACACCTACCCCCATGGAATCGTATGGGAGTTGATGGCTCATTATGGTGTGGTGGGGCTGGGCTTGCTCGGCTGGCTGTTGGCCTCCATCACCGGCATGGCCCGAGAACTGATCGCTTGGACCAAGGGTACGGAGGCGGAGGTTTTCGCCTGGACCATGCCTGCGGCCATGTTGGGATATTTCGCCTGGTCCTTTGTTGAATTCACCCTTACCGAAAAGCCATTCTGGGAGTTTCTTGCCTTGTACACCGCCCTGTACCTCATCGTTGGTCGCATGAAGAAGGAAGGGGAGACCCTGTCTACGTTTTCTTTGGAGCAGGCAGTCGGGAGAGAGAAATGAACGTGCAGTCGGTGGTCGAGGTATCCGCCCTGGTCTTGGCGGTGGGGGCCGCAGTTCTCAGCGTGCGACCCGCCCCCTCCCTGGACTGGGAGCAGCTGTGGAAGCTTATTTTGGCCACGGTCATTCGCGGAGACGTAGAAGCCGGGGGTGGAGACCAATCGATATGGTGGGACCGCCTCAGCGTTGTTCCGTACCACCCAGTGGGGCGGGATGCCTGGTCCAAACTGGTCACGGCTTCGATCGACGAAGTGGCGGTACCGGCCCTGGAAGGAGAGCGGGCTCTGGTGGAGCGCCTGGCGGCATTGCAGACGCCGGCAGAGCGCTGGGAGAGCATGTATCGGAGTGACGCCCACGCCCAAGAATCTTTGATGCAGAACCCGATGGACTTGGGAGCGGCCTACGACCCATCCGCCGCCCTCGCTCCCGGAATGAGTTGGGACAGCGTGGCTCATTGGTCGGCCCCGGTGCAGGCTGCCATTGCACGGCGCTTGGGCGACGTGGTGGTGGCGGTGATCGGTCGAGATGTGACACCCATGATGGAGGCCGTTCCCCACGCCAGCGTCGTCGCCGTGCAAGATGCTTCACCGGACGGGCTCCTGGCTCTGTTGAGTCAACCCCACCAGCGGCTTGTACTCGTGGTCGAGGGGGATGCTGCGTTCGAGCTAATCCAGGTCCTTCACGGTGCGCCGTCGCTTCGGGACCGGGTCTTGATGGTTCTCTCGCTGGGTGGACGCTTTGGTGGTGAAGATCGGAGCTGTTGGATGGACGCTCACTTTCAGCACTTGCAGTTCGACACAGAGCTCAACCGTCGCACGCTGTATGCCGCCATGAGCGACATGGACTCGGGTGACATTCCGCAAGCCATTCAGCACTTTACCGCTCCCCCAGTGCCGCCTTCTGGCTGGGCACCCATAGAGGCTGTCGATCTCGGGCCGATCCCGTTGTCGAGACAGGACCCAGCGCTATTTTCCCGTGCGTTATGGGTCTTCCTCTGCTTCTGCCTTTCCTCCCGTTGACCCGACCACCGCTGCCATCATGAACCATATATTCTTCGGTCTGATTTCCCTCTCGATTGTATTTGCGGTGTTGAATGGCACCCCAGCTGAGGTGGGCCAAGGTGCCCTCGATGCTGCCAAGGCCAGCGTGGAATTGGCGATCGGATTGGTGGGCTACATCGCGCTGTTCCTGGGCCTAATGAAGGTGGTCGAGGCTGCCGGTGGGCTGGCATTTATGGCGCGGATCATTCGACCCGTTTTGGTGCGCCTCTTTCCTGATGTGCCACCGGACCACCCGGCGATGGGTGCGATGGTGATGAACATTGCCGCGAACGCATTGGGCCTGGGCAATGCAGCCACCCCATTTGGCTTGAAGGCGATGAAGGAACTCAACGAGCTCAACACGGAGAAGGGCACAGCGACCAATGCCATGGTGTTGTTCTTGGCCATCAATACCAGTGGCCTGGCTCTGCTGCCGACAGGAATTATTGGCTTGCGGGCGCTCAAAGGCTCCGCCGATGCAGCTGCCATTTTCCCGACGACGCTCCTCGCTACAAGCATCTCCACCATAGTCGGCATCTGTGCGGCTGTGGGACTCTCTCGCTTGCCTGTATTTGCCCGTACCTCTCCCGCTCCAGCCCACGCAATCGAACGGGAGCCCATCAGTATTGTGGCTCTCCTGCCCTTTTTTGCTGTGGCCGCTGGCCTCACGGGGCTGGTTGTTGTGGTCTACACCTTGGGTGAAGCCGCGAGTGTATGGATCATGCCGCTGTTGATCTTTGGGATGCTGCTGGTGGGTGTCATTGCCAAAGTGAAAGTCTACGAAGTCTTCGTGTCTGGAGCCAAGGAGGGGTTTGAGTTGGCCGTGATGATCATCCCGTACCTGGTGGCGATACTGAGTGCCGTGGGTATGCTGCGTTCTTCCGGTGGTCTCCAGCGAATCGTGGGATGGGTAAGCCCGCTGACCTCAGCGCTGGGAATACCGGGTGAGGTCCTGCCCTTGGCCTTGTTGCGGCCCCTTAGCGGCTCGGGTGCATTCGGCATTACTGCGGAGTTGATAACGACCTATGGCCCGGACTCTGTCGTCGGAAACATTGCTTCGACCATGAACGGCTCAACCGAGACCACCTTCTATGTCCTCGCGGTCTACTTTGGTTCTGTCGGTGTCACGAAGATCCGCCATGCTGTGCCTGCTGGCTTGGCCGCTGACACCGCGGGTGTTCTGGCCAGCTGCTGGGCAGTTCATTGGCTGCTGGGCTGAGTCACAGTCAGGCAACCTGACTGGCTGCCCTTAAGCCGACTGTTGTCCCATCTCCACCATGAGCCAAGCGGTGTCCTCCGCCCCCGTTTCAGGGAGGCTGATCTGGCTGCCAGCGACCCGGACCACGAGGCAGCTCAGGCCGTGCAGTCGCATCAATGGGCCCTGCACAAAGTGAATGCTCTGAAGCTTGTCTCGGCTCAAGATGAAGGTGCGTCGGTTGAAGAACCCCCTGCGAGACACGATGGCGGTGGGCGTTACGAGCCACCCTTGCTTGCGCCAGTCGAGCCATGCGCCCACCAGTGAGATCGGTAGCACGGCCAGGGTGACCCACTTGAGGGGTCCCAAGAAAGTAAACGCCAGGCTGATCAACAGGCCTGCGCGAATGCTGGCGCCCACGATGGAGCGATACAGTGAGCGTGGATGGGCGGGCTTGAGCTCGGCCGTCCATGGGTCTACTTCGGCATGAGGGACGGCTTGGGCTGCGATGTAGCCGAGCTTTTGTCTCTCAACCATGGGGACCATGCCCTCCGCTTGCCGCATTTGACCCTCGATGACGCCGAGCCCTGCAGTCTCGATAAGAAGGGTGCCGTAGCCCATCAGTCGGCGCATCAGAGGCTCGTCCGCGCGGACCATCTGAACCTTGCTCAGGGGAATCTCAACACGCCGCTTGGTGGTGAGCCCTTGTTCGGTTCGGATCGCATCAGGGAGCCGGATCATTCGGTAGCCGAAGAAGCGGAACACGCTGGACAGTGCTGAGACCGTCCAGGAAGCAACAAAGGCGAGCATGAAGGCTGCGACTATCATGGCTGGCTGCATGTTCACGGTGAAGTCAGCGGTGAGCTCCGGGCCGGCCTGGTTCATGATCTCGAGACCGACTGCCGTCAGTACCGCGACGGTTCCGATGGTTCTCTGGGTCAATCCAAAGGCCAAGATTTCAGCCCAACCCATCGTTACGAGCGGCGTGCTTTCTTGTGCGTCATCTCGACTGGCTGCGGCGAGAGAACCAATCTCGGCCAGCGTATTCCGAAGTGCGGTAGCATCCTCGACACTCAGGGCGGAGAGAAGTCCTTCCGTAGAGCTTTCGCCGGCGGTATCGATGCGAAGTTCAACCAAGCCGGCCCAGGTGTGGAAGAGGTTCTGAACCAGTTCTACATTCTGAATTCGAGCGGGGTCAATGGTCCGAGCTCGGCGATTGAGTAGGCCGCTGGTAATCTCCAAGCGACCATTGTGGATTCGGTACCGGAGCGTGACCCAGTGCACAAAAGTGTTCCATACGCTGGCCAACGTAAAGAGTAGAATCACAAATAGCTCAATGAAGCCTATGCCGGCGCCTTCGCCACCGATCACCACAAAGAGCAAGATTGGCCACATGCTTCGGATGGTGTTCCAGGCGCGAGGCACCAGGTTGACGGCCAAGCTGATGGGATGGAGTCCCTGCCATGGCGTGTCTTTGACGAGGATGGTCTCGGCCTCGTGGAGAGTACCTGCCGAGCCTGTGTCCAGGGGCGGAGACCGCTGGAGAGATGGCTCGGTTGGGAGTGGCTCAGCCTCTTCGAGATGAAGGCCGACAGTCTCGGAAATCTCGAGGTGAAAGCCGACAGTCTCGGAAACCTCGAGTTCCTCAAGGTGGATGCCGACGGTGGCTTCGGGGGCGGGTTGCTCGGTGGGATTGCCGATTGTACCCGGCGGCTGGATCCGTGGCATCGAGCGAGTGGGCCCATCGTCCAGCGCTGCCGGTTTCACCCGGCGGGCCTCTTCGGTGGGCAATTCGGCCTGGAGGTCGCCCGGGACAAAGGCCTCTGTTGGCTCGACGGCGTCGTCTGGCGTGTCGTCTGGTGTGTCGTCTGAGTTAGACACCATCGTCGCCCCCGCGCCGAGACAACAGGTCCCGGAGGCGTTCCGCATCTTCAGTCCGCAGCCCAGGGATGGACCCGTCGGCACTCATTCCGGCGGCGGTAAATACCAACAGTCGCGATAAGCCGAACACCCGCTCGAGGGGACCCTGTCGGGTGTCGACATGTTGAATGCGATTGTGTGGAATGGCTGACCAGCGGCGAAACAGTACGCCGGTCTGAACCAAAAGATCTTGCTCTCGGACCATGTACCGGAACGCGTTGTATTCCAAGGCGGGCCAGAACATCGCGAACACTACATTGATGGCCACCATGGTGAGCACGAGAACGATGACCAACTCAAAGCGAAACACGGTGGAGGCTGCATAGCCGATGGCGATGAGCGTAGGAATGCCCATGATGATGAGGCGAACCAGTCGCTGAAGGCGCCACATCATGACGGTCCCGGGATCAAGGCGCTGTGCGGCAATCAGGTCAAGCATAGACACCCCATACCACGCGTTTGAGCGGCAGGGTCTTGAAGACCTTGCTACGATTCGTCAATGACCTCTCGATATTTACTCTTTTCTCTGTTTTCAATCGCTGTTTTGGGATGCAACAAGTCGGCAGGTACGCATGCCGGTGAGAGCGGTGAACCGCCGGTAGAGCCTGGGCCAAGCTGTGACACCATCGTTCAAAGTACACAGCCCTCCCATGGGTCGATGAGTCATTATTATCGCGAACCCATCGTGTTCCGATTGTCCGAACCAGACCCGACCGCGATCGTGGTGACCGACATCGTCGGCGCTACGACGTTTGAGGATGATGGGGCCACCATCGTATTCACGCCACAAGGCAACCTCAGTGCCTCGACTCAATATACGGTCGGTCTCGACTACTGCTATGGCGAGCCTGAGATTGAATTTACAACGTCCCATTATGGCGCGACGCTGGAAGCCAGCACCGATCTCTTGGGCGGTACCTACTCGCTCGAATTTACGGGTGGCGAGTACACCGTCGGTCAAGATGCCGGCCAGTTGGTGAACGCGGTGTTCACCCGGCCGTTGTTGCTTGAGGTCATCACGGTCAACGAGGCCACGATGGACATTCGATTGGCGGTGGGCAAGCCGGGCGTGGTGCCCCCTGTGCAAGACACTTGCGGACGGACGATTACATTGCGCAGTGTCAGCTTGAATGAACTGCCTTTCATCTCAGGCGGAGTCGAAGACTTTGTGTTTGGTGCCCACGGCGGCAGCTTGCGATTCTCCTCCCTGGCCTTTGAAGGTACCTTCGCTGCCGATGGCGAGACGATGGGTGGAATCGCGTATGAAGCCACGATGGGCGTACCGGAGCTGGTCGACCTGCTGTCCGGCTTTGGCGGTGAAGATGAGCTCTGCAATCTCTCGGAGAATCTGGGTATTCCATGTGTAGATTGCGGGGACGGTAGCGGAGATTCTTGCATCTCGATTGCTGCCAAGGGCATTGAGGCCAGCAAGATCGATGTCGAACTCATCGAAATCACCGAACCCCTCACGCACGAAGACTGCGAACCCGCAGACTGATGAACGCTTCAGCGCTGATGGCAGCAATCGCCGAGGGTGGAGCGAACGGGGCTGCGCTTGCAGAGATGTTCGGCGTGAGTCGAACGATGATTTGGAAGACCATGCAACAGCTGCGGTCGGAGGGTGTTCAGATCGAGGGCACTGCTGGAGAAGGCTATCGGTTGCTCGATCCCGCTGGCTTCGGTCCCCATACGATCGGCTGGAGGTTGGGACGTGACGTGCACTTCTTTCAGCAATGTGGGTCGACCAACGTACAGGCCCGAGCACTGGCTGAAGCGATGGAGAGTCCAGGTGGAACCCTCGTAGTAGCGAATCAGCAGACTGCGGGCAGGGGTCGGCTGGGGAGAACATGGGATGGAGAGGCTGGGTTGAACCTGATGTTCAGTTTGGTGCTGGAACCTCCGGTGATTCCTCAGATGGCTCCGGTCTGTGTTCTCGCATGGGCGGCGGCGATGGCCGAGGTGCTCGAGTGCCAAGTGAAGTGGCCCAATGACTTGATTACTGCGGATGGTCACAAGCTGGGGGGCATCCTGGCCGAGCTATCGGCGGAAGCAGAGCGGGTTCGTTTTGTGGTGATGGGCGTAGGTATCAACGTAAACCAACGCAGTTTTCCCGGCTTGCCCTGGGCCACATCGGTGGCCACCGAGACGGGTAGCTGTACCGATCGTGCTGCGCTGCTCCAGCGGCTGGTGACCGCCATCGAGACGGTGGACTTGAGTGGTGGACCCAGTCTTGATCTATGGCGAGCACGGAGCCATACCTTGGGCCGAAGGGTGCGGGTGGGCGATGTCGAGGGGATCGCTCAGGATGTTCGTGAGGATGGTGCCCTGCTAATTGATGGCCATCCGATCTTGGCTGGAGATGTTGAGATGGTGGTTTCATGAGCCCGATTAGATGGGCTTCACTGTGGTTGGGCTGGACGAATCGGGTCCATTGAGGCTAGATGACCGCCATGCTGCTCAGTATCGATGTCGGAAATACAAATACGGTAATCGGGGCCCTCGCGGGTTTCGAAGTCTTACACCTGTGGCGAATCAGCACCATTGAGCGCACTACCGATGAGTTTGGGCTCGCTTTGTTGCAGCTGCTTCAACACAGCAAGGTTGGTGTGGAGCAGATTGAAGGCGTGGCGGTTTGTTGTGTGGTGCCGAGTGTTCTGTATGCCATTGAAAAGGCTGTACACCGATACCTCGAGTGCGAGGTCTTGGTGGTTGGGCGTGGCATAAAGACTGGCATGCAAGTTCGGACCGACAATCCCCGAGAGGTGGGTGCGGATCGAATTGTGAACGCAGTGGCGGCATACGAGGGGTACGGTGGGCCACTGGTTGTGGTCGACTTCGGTACAGCGACGACCTTTGACTGTGTGAACACGGATGGGGATTACATCGGTGGCGCGATCGCCCCCGGCTATCAGATTTCGGCAGACGCGTTGTTCACGCGAACAGCAAAGCTGCCTCGGGTTCCGCTGCAACGACCTGAACGGGCCATCGGAACGAATACCGTCGCCAGCATGCAGAGCGGTCTATTTTGGGGCTACGTCGGCTTGGTCAATGAACTCGCGCGCCGCTGTAAGGCGGAGTTTGATGTGACCCCAAAGTGCGTGGCCACCGGAGGCTTGGCTCGGTTGATTGGGGGTGCGTGCGATGAGATCGATGCACATGATGAGCACCTGACACTAGTCGGCCTGCGGTTATTGTGGGATCGCAACCACGACTAAGGTGTGGTTTTTCCGCTGGGTATGCATCCAGAAGCAATCGGCTGTAGCATTGGCTCATGGCCATTCCATTTGCACGCTTGGGGATCCCTGCTCCGTTTCGGAAGTCGATTTCCCCGTCGGCCCCACGTACGGCCAAGATAGCTGTGGCCAAGGGTCTGATTCCGACCACATCGGATGTGCAGCTCTCACTGCTGTACGTGCTCGCAGTGGACAAGGACAGGGCTGTGGCAAAGGTGGCCCGGGCGACCATGAGGGAAATGCCGGTTTCCCAAGTACTGAGCGGTATCTCGCACACAACCTTTCCGAAGGTGTTGGAGTTCATCGCTCAGTTCAAGGTGGAGCCTGAGCTGGATCAACGGCTGCTTCAGTTGCGTGGTACCCCTGATCGAGCGGCAGAGCTTGTCGCCGCCCGTGCAGACAAGGATCTCTGCGAGGCCTTGGGTCGAAACCAAGAGCGCCTGCTGATCACGCCGACCGTATATATCTCTCTCCACGGAAACGAAAATTGCTCCGAAGAGGTGCTCCAGAATGCGGAGTCATTTCTTCGGCTTCACAACTCTTTGCCCGAGACCCCGGCCCGCCGGCCGTTTGTGTCCGTCGTTGAAGCCGCTGCTGCCACCGCTCCTGTAAAGAAGCCCGCCAAGGAAAACCCCTTAGACGACCTTTTTGGTGACGGGCCATCTGAGGCTGAAGAAGTCGCGAGTGCTCCGACTGTGGAGCCGGTACCGGTGAAGGTGGTGGCGCCACCGCCAATCGTAGCGACACCTGAACCCGGACTCGAGATGTTCGAGTTGGATGCTGTGAAGCCAGATGCCAATGCATTTGCTGCATTTCGTTTTGACTTTGAAGATGACATGAACGACTTCAGCTGGGAGCTGACCAAGGAGGCCGAAGAAGGAGGCAAAAAGGTTGCGGATGATGAGGAGGAACACCACTCCTTGATGAGAAGGATTCAGGACATGACGGTAGGCAAGAAAATCAAGCTTGCGTACATGGGCAATCAACAGGCTCGGAAGATCCTGGTGCGCGATCCGAACAAGGTGATCGCATCCGCGGTCGTCAAGTCAGGCCGACTGACGCCGGGGGAGATCGCCTCTTTTGCTTCGAACAAGAATCTCCATGACGATGTCGTTCGACTCATCGCCGAAAACAAGGAGTTTGTTCGCAAGTACCCAGTGCAGGTGGCCTTGATCAACAATCCAAAGTGCCCATCTGCAATCGCCATGAGGCTGATGCAAGGCCTACATAAACGGGACCTTCAGCAGCTCGCCAACAACAAGGGCGTCTCAGGCATGGTTTTCACCGCTGCCAAGAAGATGTTTAAGGAAAAGTACCGGAAGTAGTTCCGAGTCGAGCCCGCCGCTTTCAAGTGAGAGGGCAGTACTCCATACCGTGTGCTTCCGCGACTGCCCGATAGGTCACCTTGCCGTGGACTACGTTCACGCCGGACTTCAGTGTTGGGTCAGTCTTGAGCGCAGCCTCCCAACCCTGGTTGGCGATCATGACGCCTTGGCGCATGGTTGCGTTGTTCAGGGCAAAGGTCGATGTTCGTGCCACAGCACCAGGCATATTCGCCACGGCATAGTGAACGATGCCATCCACCTCGTAGATTGGGTCAGCATGAGTGGTCGCATGGGTGGTCTCTACGCAGCCGCCTTGATCGACCGCTACGTCGACGATGGCCGCCCCAGGTTGCATCAACGACAGGTGTCGTCGGGTCACCAAGTGGGGGGCGCGCGCGCCTGCTACGAGCACGGCACCAATCACAAGATCCGCTGTGCCGAGGGCCTGCTCGAGATTGTGAGTCGAGCTGTATAGGGTCTTGACGCGGCCGTTGAAGTTGTTGTCGAACCATCGTAGACGGTGAAGATTGATGTCCAAAACGGTAACGTCTGCACCCATTCCAACAGCCATGCGTACAGCATTTAGGCCAACAATTCCGCCACCGATCACGATGACATTTCCTGGCGTGACTCCGGGCACGCCGCCGAGCAGCACGCCCCGTCCACCGCAGACGCGCTCGAGGCACCGTGCACCGGCTTGAACGCTCAAGCGTCCCGCGACCTCAGACATGGGTGTCAGCAATGGCAAGGAGCCATCGGGGTCTTGGACCGTCTCGTATGCGATGCCGACCACGCCCGCATTGAGCAGGGCATCGGTCTGGGGCCGATCGGGTGCGAGGTGGAGGTATGTGTAGAGGATCTGGTTTTCCCTCATTCGGGAATACTCAGGAGCGATCGGCTCTTTGACTTTCCAGATCATCTCGCCGCGGGCCCACACTTCTTCAGCGGTGCTGACGATCTCTGCGCCGGCCGAGATGTACTCCTCGTCTGGAATACCGGAGCCGGATCCCGCGTTTTGTTCCACGACCACTTTGTGACCGCTTTGAACTAGTTGCCGAACACCCGCTGGAATGAGACCCACTCGGTTCTCTTGCGGCTTGATTTCTTTTGGTACACCAACGAGCATTCGGACCCCCCTATCGTTGGCATAAAATATAATTTGAAATGGACAATTTGGGGAGGGAAATACCGATCTATTCAACGAGAAGTGCCCAGGCCTTTTCAGTCTTGACATTCGATAGTGGCGGTGATTGGGTTAGAATCAAGGCAAAGGAGAGGTGAAACATTGAGGTTCAGAATCCACGTGGAGCACTCACAATGGACGTGATCCGCTCAGAATTGAGCGAAACAGGGGACGATGCTCGCCCCACTCGGTGCACACTCTCTTTTGAAAACCTCGATGCCCTGAGAGAAGTCGTCGGCGAGCTCGGCAAGCACCTAACGATCTTGTCGGACATCCTGGGTGTCGAAGTTTCCCAGCGTGGTCCGATTCTTACCTTGCTCGGACGGACCCAGGAAGTTGAGCTGGCAGCGTTCGTCCTCGAGCAGTTCGAGGCCATTGCGTCCACTGGTTACCACCTCAATGGGCGGGATGTGGAACAGGCGGTTCGCTTGGTGAAGGTGGAGCCGAAGACGGACCTCGTGGCGCTGTATGGGGACACCATTCATGAGGGCGTGGGCAAAAAACGAGTTCACCCACGAACCTTGACTCAGCGCATGTATGTCAACGCCATCCGGAACAACGATTTGGTGTTTGGAGTGGGGCCGGCCGGTACGGGAAAGACCTACGTGGCAGTGGCTATGGCTCTGGGAGCATTGTTTCGCAATGAGGTCAAGCGGATCATCATCAGCCGTCCAGCGGTTGAAGCGGGTGAGAAACTTGGGTTCTTGCCGGGGGATATGGTCGATAAGGTGGACCCGTATTTGAGGCCCATGTACGACGCGCTGTTTGATTTGGTCGACGGAGACCGGGTCAATCGTATGCTGGAGAAGGGCATCATTGAGGTTGCCCCACTCGCATTCATGCGTGGGCGCACCTTGGCCGATGCTTTTGTCATCTTGGATGAGTCTCAGAATACTACCCGCGCACAAATGAAGATGTTCCTCACTCGCCTGGGTATGTCGTCGAGGGCTGTCGTCACTGGAGATCCATCGCAGGTGGACCTTCCGAGAGGAACGACGAGCGGCTTGGCGGATGCGGTGCGCGTCCTCTCTGGGGTAAAGGGCATCGAGGTGACCCGCTTCTCGGAAGTAGATGTGGTGCGGCACCCGCTAGTGGCAAGGATTATTGTGGCGTATGCAAAAGCAGAACAGGGTTCCAATGAGTGAAGCGGGTGCAATAGTTCGGTTTTTTAGAGTCCTGCGTGGTGATGCTGTGCGACGTCTGTTCGCATTGTTGGTTCTCTCGTTGGGGGCGGGCGCTTTTGTGACCGAGTACACCCGACTGCCTGTGGATGACATTCAGGTTGGTGGGGTAGCGAGTCGTTCGATTCGCGCGGTCACCAGCTTCCCGTTTGTCGACTGGGAAGCCACACTGGAACGGCAACGTTCAGAAGAGAGCAGGGTTCAGCCGGTCTTTGACTTTGACACCACCCTGTCTGGACGCTTGAGGGGTCGCATTGGCGAAGCCTTCGAGATGTCACGCCATCGTTTTCAGTCACTGCAGACTTCGCCTGCAGGTCTCCCACGAAAGACGGACTCCTTGGGCACCATCCGCACAGATTTTCTGGCAGCTCTCGGTCTGAGTTTAGATCCCACCACCCTCGACCGCGTTGTCGCCCAGGGCTTCTCCGTGCAGATGGAGCACCTGGTGGTCAAGCTAGTCAGTGGTGAGCTCGGTCGGTTCATTATTGCCGACCGTTCACTGCTGCCTTCAAGTTCTGGTCCTGTCACTGTGGTTCGGATTCTCCAACAGAACCAGGACGAGATCACCCTGGACAGCTTTTCCAAGATCGTGATTCCGGAGGAAGTGCGGCGAAACATCAAGATTACGGCCTTCGATCTGGCCGACGAGATGATGCCCACGGAGGCTCGGGTCGCAGCAGTATCGATCGCTCAGGCAGCGGTCCGTCCCAACTTTTCGTACAACCAGCTGCTCACGGAGGATCGTCGCCGCGAGTCTCGGAGCCAGGTGCGCGATGTGATCATTCAAGTGCAGCGAGGCACAGCGATCATCCGGGAGGGTGAGGTCGTCAGTCAGTCCCAGTATGAGACCCTGCACGCGATGAAGGAAGCCCGGGGCAGTTACAATTCCTTGGGCATATTCTTCGCGATCAGCTTCTTCGCGGCCTTGGTGTTTACCAGCCTGTACTTGTTCGCAGCTGGATACATCAAGAAGTTCTCCGTTCGTCCACGGGATGTGGAGGCCATCGCTTTTCTGGGCATGGTGGTGCTCGGTCTCTCGCGGCTTGCGGTGTCTGCTGCAGAGCCATTGGCCACGACCATTGGCGCTGGCATGCCTGCATCCAGCCTGTGGTATCTGGCTCCCATCGCCGGTGGCGCGATGCTGGTTCGGATCTTGGTCAACAGTGAGACCGCTCTGATCTGGGTCATAGCCATCAGCTTGATGGCGGGCTTGATGATGGACCATCAGGCCATCTACACCATCTTCTTTCTATGCTCAGGCCTGGTGGCTGCGGGTGGAATCTCGCACACCAAGGAGCGGGTCAACGTGCTCCGTGCGGGCTTGTTGACCGGCCTGGTTAACGCCGCCTTGGCTTTGTTGATTAGTCTGCTTCAGGTGGAGATGGGAGAGGTCGGGTACACCAGCGCTGCTCAGCCGCTGTGGGACATGAGCATTGCTTTTCTGGCTGGAAACCTCTCCGCGATCATGGTGTTGGGCATGGTCCCCATGTTTGAACAACTCGGGTTTGTGACCGACTACAAATTGCTGGAGCTCACCAACCTGAATCACCCTCTGTTGCGCCAACTTATGCTGCGGGCCCCGGGCTCCTACCACCACTCTGTCATTGTCGGTTCTCTGGCGGAAGCGGCCGCTGAGTCCATTGGCTGCAATGCACTGATGACGCGTGTGAGTTGCTATTTCCACGATATTGGAAAGGCGGTCAAGCCCAACTATTTCATCGAAAATCTTCGAGATGCTCCCAACCCTCATGACCGACTGCAGCCCCACCAGTCGGCCCGGATCATCATCAATCATGTCCTCGATGGAGAGGCGCTTGCACGGCAATACAAGCTGCCCAAACCCATTATCGATGGAATCCTGATGCACCATGGTACCGGGATTATCCAATACTTCTACGCCAAGGCGGTCGAAGCGGCGGGAGAAGGCATGGTGGTGGACCCGGATGATTTCCGGTACCCAGGAGAGCTTCCGAATACGCGAGAAGCCGGTATTATTTTCCTCGCGGACCGGGTGGAGGCCGCTTGCCGGACACTCGTAGACCCTGTGCGCGAGAGCATTTCCGGGATGATCGAGAAGTTGGTGAACTCGGCGGTCACCGATGGCCAGTTGGTGGAGTGTTCGCTCACCATCAGCGAGCTGTACACCGTAATGGACACCTTCACCGAGACATTGCTGGGCATCTACCACCACCGAATTGAGTACCCGGGCATGCCCGTGATGCCTCCCAAGGGTGACCAGGCCTCCAAGTCCTCGGTCATTACCCTTGATGTTGGGACCCAGTCGGGCAGCGACGACTCT
>CAWVVG010000027.1:0-17014 GCA_963932775.1 uncultured bacterium | reverse complement strand
CCCCATTGCTCCTTGTTGAACATCATGTGGCCAAGGGGAAGGGGGCGCTCCTCCAATTGATGTCCCAGTGAGTCGACTTTCTCAGGCTGGTCGGGCGAGAGGAATGGTCCGAGGTCGAGGCCGTCGAAGTCTGGAACCTTGTCGGGATCCAGGCCTGCAGCGCCAACCATCGTCGGTGCGATGTCCACCAGCGATACTGGGTGGTGAATCCGGTGTGGCCCACCACCCCAACCGTGGGGCGGGCGTACCCAGAGCACTGCCGCGACCAACTCATTGTACAGGCTGTGATTGTGCTCGAAGCCTTGGTGCTCCCAGAACTCCTCGCCATGATCGTTGTGGAACACGATGGTGGTGTCTCCGGGCAGCTCGTCAATGGCCTTGACCAAGCGCAACAGCTCTTGATCCATGAACGCGATCTCGCCCATGTAGCGCCCTTTGATCCATCGCTTTTGATTGTCCGACAAGCGGTCAGCCTTCATTCGACGCAGGATATCCCAGCGGTTGTAGCGTTCTGCGAGCCCTTCTCGGTCGAACGGGGCTGTGAAGCTGTCCTTGAAGCTCCCTGGGGCCTCGTAAAAGATGTGTGGATCCATCATGTGCAAGAACACGAAGGCATCCTCAGTCCGGTGCTCTGTGAGCCAGTCGAGGGCCCTGTCCACCTGCTTGTCGCCGTCGGACATATTGTTGTAGTCCCACAGATCGAAGCCGTCCGCGAAGCCGAGCCTGGGAGAGAGCTGCACATTGGCCACGAAGCCGGCGGTGCTCCAGCCATTCGTTGAGAAGATCTCTCCGAGGGTAGGCGCATTGATCGCGGCCAACGGCCATCGGCCGGTGCTTGCACTTCGGAAGCTGGGTCGGGTTCGGGGGGCAGGGGTCCAGGCTTCATCGAACACGATGGACTGCGCTGCGATCTCATCCAGGCCGGGGGTGAGCGATGCAGGACCACCGTGTGTTCCCACGTGGTCTCTGCGAAGCGTGTCGAGTCCGATGACGATGACTCGGCTCGGGCCGGTGAGGCTGCCGCTTCCAACGATTTTGGGGTCCGCAAATACTGCGAAGGCGTGGTCCGGAGATTCAAGGACTGAGGTTCGCAGCTCTACAGTGACCTCTTGGCCGCCAAATTGCGCGAGATCCACACTGTGGTCGGACCATGCATCATCCGCGGTTGCGGACCCGGACCACACGTGCTGGTTGTTCACCCGGACCTCAAAGCCGGCCCCGGTATCCGGCCCCGCTCCCGTTGAGCCATCGATGCCCACGCTGAACTTCATCTGGGCACCTTGTGGCATTGAAATGGGAAAGCGTACGGATGCTGGAGGTGGCAGCAAGAGGGCGCGGCGAGTGAGCAGTTTCTTTTCGACCATGACTGGCACGAAGTCGGCTGCAGCGAGGCCTGCCTTGGCAAAGTCCATGCGAATGAGGGCCCCGCCAGCGGTAGCATCGACAAGGACCGCCTGGGTCTCCTCTATACGGTGAGGTCCTACGTACAGGAGTCGCCCACCCCGGATTGCCCATCGGCCTTCTGCGCTTGCGGCTGGTGAGACTTGTGCATCGTTGCTGATGTCGGACTGGTAGGTGATGGACTCTCCCATGACCCTAAACTCGAGGCCATCTGGAGCCTGTGAGTACGCGCGTTGATCCATCGGTATTGGCATGCTGTGATGCCAAATTCGAGTGGTGGGCGTACCCCTGGGTCGCCAGTCATCGAGTACCCATTTCTGTGGCTGGTCCGCCCCAGGTGAGTGGTCGCCGCTGAGGTCAAATTCAGCCTGGTCGAGCATGGCCGTGAGGCGGATGATCTTGGCTCCCTTCGCACTCATATTGAGGGAAGGTTGTGCCAGGGGTGCATCAGAAAGGGTGGGGGTCGATGGGGTCGGCTGCTCGTTGCAGCCCAGTGCAACTAGTGTCAGGAGCCAGAGTCGTCGCATGGTCCCTCACAGAAATGCTCGACGGCACCGGTGCTAAAGAAATTGTGCATTTGAAGTTGCCCTGCCGGGTCCCGTCGTGGGGACTCGTGCGGGTCGTGTTCGTCATCGGGCGGTATGTTCTCGATGGGCTCTGAGAGCCCGTAGTCGAACTCAACCAGGGCCGAGCCATTGTGGCCGCTCGCGACAGTCTCGATTCCCCAGACCTCTCGTACGGGATCTTCGATGAGCTTCGCACCGTAGCTCCTGGCCATGACATGGGCGCCTAAGGTGGTGACCTGTGCATCTCCGATGGCGACCTGCAAGAGAACGGACTTGGAGGGTGTGTCTGGCAGCGGAGTCTCGGTGAGTGAATTGAGGTAGCCGGACGATTCGCCTGGGTCCCAGAGGGTCTGGTTCATTGCCAAAATGAGCTGAACGTCGATTGGCTCGGGGTACATGGTCTTGAAGATCAAGAAGAATGGGTCAAAGTCTGCAGAGCGATTCAGGAGCAAGTGGTATGGGCTTCCACCCACACCAAGTGTGGCGCGCTCGATGACGGGCGAGAGCCCGATGTAGCTACCACCGAGGATTGCTCCTTGGGAATTGCCATAGTAAAACGCCTGATCTGGGTCGATCAGGGAGACCATGGTTCCCGGTTGTCCGGGGTCTTCCGCCATCATGTGAGGCTCGGACAACATGGAGGTTCGCATCATGCGCATGGCGGCCAGGAACTCTATAAAGCCTTGTTGGGAGCGCTCCGGAATCATGGAAAACTTGTCGATTTCCTGTACCAACATGAGTGAGATGGGGCCGGAGTCCTCGCTCTTCATACCCGTCCAGTCGGAGGCAAAGATGATGTACCCGTGCTCATCTGCGAAGTCGCTCAGGTAGTTGTTGTTCACTTCACTCTGGCTCCCCAGCAGGCCATGGCCATACTGAATCAAAGGCAGGGGCCGCGGATCTTCGATGGCCGTGTTGGGCACGATGATGGTGAAGGGCACATCGGTCTCGCCTTCTGCATATGGATTCCCATCCGCATCTCGGTTGAGGAGGGCGCCGGGAGCATCGATATCGGTGTACAGCGGCACAGTCATCGTGCCATGGATGCGCCTGGCCGTAGTGTCGTTGGCATTCTCCTCGATGGAGTCGATGGTGTAGCCAGGGCCGCCGTCTCCAAGTCGGTCAAACAGGTCATCCCGCATCCACCGAGATTTTCCTGTGATGCCTTCCTGTGATGCGATCACGAAGTCCCATGCAAGCTGAAGTTCTCCCCTTGGGAATCCTGCGGTTTCGAGCACTGGAAACAGGGTGTCGTCATACAAACTTTGGCGGCTTTGGACCCGTGGATCTGAGGTTCCGGTTCCATCGCGCAGGGCGGCAAAGGCTTCGCTGGTCTCGATGATATCGCCGGAGCTGTCTTCAATATTTCTTAGCCCCACGACGTAATGGCCACTGTGTTTCATGGGCTCAATTGGGTGCAGTATGAGCATGCGATCGTGGTCCCACTCCGCCGTGACATCCACCTCAGCAAAGTGGGCTACCCGCTCACCGGTCTCCAGATCCAGGATGACCGTGCGCGCATCTGGTGCCAAGTAAGCGTCCAAATCGGTGTGGGAAATGAGGCCTTCTGCTGTGGCATTCCGGATGTGTGTGATGACTGGGGTGACAGGCGAGAACCCGTCTTTTTCGTTGATGTACCGTGGGCTCGGCTGGATGGCATCGATGTTCTGAGGCAGAGTCGTTTCCCCCATGGCAACACGCCATCCGGTCGGTGACTCGGCCTCTTTGCGCATAAAGAAGGTGGAGGGGTAGGGCAGTGCGCACCGGCTGATGGCCAGGGGATCGCAGTCCCAGTTGACGGCGGTGGCTCCGGTGTCATCTGCGGTGGTGTTTTGTACCTTGTCGAGGTTGCCACAGCCCCAGAGGAGGAGAAGTATTGCTCGCATTGTTGTGCTCCGTTTGGTGGGTACGTAGCGTGAGGGTGTGTTTGGTGCGAAGCAAGTTCAGGAGAGGGTGAACGATGGCTGCCCGGGAGCGCCTCGCTCGATTCGTACCTGTCCGCCTCCGAGAGTATGGATTCGTACAGGAGTTGTGAGGCGGGCATCGGGTCGCTCCGTCAACACGATGGCAGTGCTATCTCCGCTCTCCGTGGCACAGAGGAGTCGACGAGCATCACCGGCCAGAGGCGGTGGGTCGAGCAATACGACCAAGGGCACCGCACCGCTGGCCGCGAGCTGAATGGCGGCCCACCCGGCTTGGGGGCCGCCGCAGCGAATCAGCATCAAGTGCCGGAGATCTACACCGGGTAGACCCGGGGGATGACACCAGCCTAGGGGGTCGACGAGCGCTACGGTGCGTCCGGCTTGGGTGTGATGCTGCAAGGATGGCAAGATCACACCCATCCGGCCGGTTCCTACCGCCCCATAGATCGCCGCGACTCCCGGGCGTGGCCAACCACCGATGGCTGCATCAAGCTCTCCCCACCCGGTCGATGTGGGAGGTGTGCCGGTGCGCATCGGTGCCACAGCAGCCAAGTGCGCTCTAAGCTCTGCTAAGGTCGTTGCACGAGAAGCCATGCACTGAATATATGTTCAGTGTTCCTTGAGTGCAAGCACTCTCCAAGCGCGCGCCCTTGAGAGCGGACTGAAGTAAGCCCGTCGCGCAAAAAAATGCCGACCAGTGGGTCGGCGGAGGTCTAAAGCGAGGTCGTCACTCAGGAATTGTTCGGGCCGTCGTCCATCACGGTGCCGCTCTTTACGCCCTTGAACTTGGAGTACAGTTGCTCACCGACAACGGTGCTCCATACGGCCACAAGCGTCTTGCCAACAACCGGAAGCAGCACGATGAAAGCGCTACCGACGGCACAGAGTCCACAGACGACGAGGAAGTTCAGCAATAGGTTCACGGTTCCCCCGATTGGTTGCTCACTCGTACCCTGTGCCGTACGTACTTGCCAGTGCCTTAACGTTGACGGATGTTCGCATGTGGTTCATTGTGGACTCCTTCCCCTCACTGTGAGCGACAACCGTGCCGCACATGAATGTACGAGACTTGGGCCGCTTGCGAGAAATCGCTACCGTACTGGTACGCCATGGCTTTGGCTTCTTGGTTGCGGGTACACCGATCGACCCTGGAAACGCAGAGGAGGACAAGAGTCGACTCAGCGAGGCTGCTCGAGTCCGAAAGGTATTGGTAGAGCTTGGTCCCACGTTTGTGAAGCTCGGACAGGTCCTGTCTGTGCGGCCAGACATTCTGCCTGGAGAGTTCATCAAGGAGTTGGCACGGCTCCAGGATCAAGTGGATGCCGTCCCCTTCGAGCAGGTCAAGGAGGTGCTCGAGAGCCAGTGGGGAATGGCCATCGGTGAACGCTTGCAGTCCATCGATGAGGTGCCACTGGCGAGCGCGAGTATCGCTCAAGTGCACAAAGCTGTTCTAAGAAATGGCGAAACGGTGGCCATCAAAGTCCAGCGTCCTGAAATTGAGGATCGGATTCGCTCCGATCTGCACATTCTCTATTCGTTGGCGGCACTCATTACGGGCCGGCTTTCGATGCCTGGCTTTTATACGCCGGTCGGTGTGGTTCAAGAGTTTGAGGCGGCAATGAACCTTGAACTCGACTTCTTACAGGAAGCCAAGGCGGTCATAAGGTTCCGTGGTTTGTTTCGGGACCATTCAGACATCATGGCTCCAGCCGTATTTGAAGAGTTTACGACCCGCCGGGTCCTCGTGTTGGAGCTTTTGAAGGGTCGGCCACTGTCGGTCCTCGACCCGGAGGATCAAGACACGGTGGGTCCGATGATGGACAAACTGATCGACGCTACCTATCTGCAGGTCTTCGAGTATGGTTTTTTCCACGGAGACCCCCATCCTGGCAACTTGATGCTGCTCGATGACGGACGCTTGGCGTATCTGGACTTTGGGGTGA
Source organism: uncultured bacterium (assembly GCA_963932775.1). Taxonomy (GTDB): domain Bacteria; phylum Myxococcota_A; class UBA796; order UBA796; family UBA796; genus UBA796. The sequence continues at coordinate 11,182 of CAWVVG010000027.1, read as the reverse complement.
CCGGTACGCTCACGGGTGACATGCAAGACACCCTGATGAACTTGTTTATGGCGCTGGTCTACCAAGACTCCGAGAGCGTTGCGCTTACTTTATATCGGGCGGGGGCCACAGATCAGCGGGTCGACCTGAAAGGATTCTCCAGAGAAGTGGAGAAGCTGATCACCAAATACCATGGCTCCTCGCTCACAGAATTAACGGATCGAGGGAACCTGACGGACTTCATCGAGATCGCATCCAGGTATCGGATTCGTCTCGTGACCGAGTTTGCCATCTTGGCCCGTGCCGTATCTCTGCTCGATGGGGTTGCTCGCCGATTTATGCCCGATGTCGACATCGTGGCAAAGGTGACTCCGTATGCCCAAAAGTTGGTTGGGAAGCGCATGGGCCCTGAGCGGCTCGGTCGAGATGCACTCCGACTGATGCAACAGGTCCAAACCGCCGCAAGGGATGTCCCTCTGCAGCTCAATCAACTCATGATGGACCTGCAAACAGGGAGCATCGACGTCGGTACGGTCGACCGCGAGTCTGGGCCTCTGCGAGATGAAATCCGTTGGGTGGGCATCCGCTTGTCGTTGGCAATGATCGCCAGTGCCCTGTGCTTGTCTGGCGCAGTCTTGCTGCATCCGTATACCCAATGGGGAGTCGGAGGGTTTCGGTTGATGCCGCTCGCCGGTGCTCTATTCATGGGAACGGCCATTTTTATGGGCATGACGCTGACGATGCACACATTGTTTGCAGCGAGGATTCACCCCAGGGAGTGGGTGCGAAGATGGCTTGCTATCTTGCGGTTTTTCCTTCCGGGGAAGAAAAAAGACTGAGTGAAATGGTTATGGAAACGACGAAAGTTTGTAGTGAATGGGGTGGTGTGGTAGTTTTTGAACCGAATTCAAGTCCCTAATCGTACTCAAGAACAGGTGAAGAAGTGGCCGAAGACAATGGCATAAAGACACTGGCCCGCGGTGATGTGATCAACGGACGATACGAGATTGTCCGCCCACTGGGCAACGGAATGCTCGGCGCCACCTTTGTGGCGAAGCATCTTGGCAGCGGAAAGAATGTGGCGATTAAGTTCCTACACTCTGGCTTGGTGCGGAATCCAAGGGATCGAGAGCGGCTCGAAGCATCGTTCCTCGGGGCCAAGACCTTGAAGCATGAGGGCATCATTCGGTACGGAGAGCTCGGTAACTACGAGTCCACGGTGTACTTCACGCAGGAGTATTACAAATCTCAGTCACTCCGTGAGTTGATGTCGGAGCGCCTCGCCGCCGGCAAAATTTTCAGCTTGGCTGAGGCATGTCAGCTCATCATTAAAGTACTTGATGCAGTGCAGTTTTTACACGACGCCAAGCAAGTACACGGAAATCTCAAGCCAGAAAATATCTTGGTTCACTCCAAGCCAGTCGGACCGGCTGGTCAGGTGGTTTGGAACATCAAGGTCACCGATGTGGCGCTTGCCGACATCGTGAATCCATCCATTTTCGCAGAAGGGTACATCAGTCGGGATGAGGCTCGGTACCTTGCTCCTGAGTTGGCAGGTTTCGCTCAGGATGGAACGTCAGGTTCCGACGTCTACTCCGTGGGCGTCATGCTGTACGAGTTGTTGGTCGGCCAGCCTCCCCGTGGCACCTACCTTTCACCGACTCAGTTCCGGGACGATCTGCCCGACCACGTTGACGACATCGTCGAAGTGGCGATGGCTGCAGATTCTCAGGATCGGTACCCAACTCCAAAAGACATGCTGAACGACCTTCAGCAGTCCTTCCAGGGACTGATCGTGTCGGCCAAGCCGCGTACGTCTCTTAAGAACATCATGATGGGCTTGGGTATTGCACTGGGTGCAGTGGGCATCGCCGGAATGTATGCTTCGACCATCACGCCCGAAGAGCAGAAAAAGTCTGCGATCGAACTGGCTATTGAGGCCGATGATTTGGTTCGCATGGCGGTTGCTGCCGATACCAAGATGCCCACCGAGGCCGAGATTAAGACCATAGTTGCTGCCCATAAGGACATGCTCTACATACCAGAAGGCCCATTTGTGAAGGGCCGGCTGAGGCAAGAGGCCATGTCCACGTCCGTAATGAAGCCGGTCCGCGATGCGGAAGGCAAGATTGTTGTGGGAGAAAATGGAAAGCCCAGAATGAAGGACAGTGGGCAGAAGAAGCCGGTGGCAAGCCAGGCCGAGCCGCTTCTCTCAAAGGTGGAAGTGCCGGGCTTCTACATCGACCGTTTCGAGTTTCCGAATCGTCTGAAGAATTCAGATGGCTCGCCGGTCATGCCGGTGGGGCGCGCCACCTTCAACGAGGCTGCTGAGGCCTGCACGGCTGTTGGCAAGCGACTGTGTACAGAGGAAGAGTGGGAGAAATCCTGCAAGGGCCCCGAGAACACCGTGTACAGCTACGGCGATAAATATGCCCAGGCTGTGTGTGGAAATGGCGTGGAAGAAGTCCATCATCTGGGCCAGAACGAGGCGTGTATCTCAGGATACGGTACGGCGGATATGAGCGGCAATGTGCGTGAGTGGACCTCGAGTCTGCCCGGAGCCAAAGAGGACCGACGTGTGGTCAAGGGCGGACTTCGCTCAAACAATGTACGCGGCTCACGGTGCGCCTATAGCAATGACGAAGGCCTGACCTTTAGCGACTCCACACTCGGTTTCCGATGCTGCTTGAGTCTGCCAGAGGTGGCCGAGACAACCCCCGCGGCGACCCAGTAAATCAGCGCCTGAGGCGTTCCGCCCAGATGCTGCTTGCATCGTTGAGCTGCTGATGGATGATTTGGTAGACGCCGGGGTCGCTGGTCAATGCGGTGTGTCCCACTCGACGCACCTCATGGTTCACCATGCTGGTCTCACCGGGCCGAGGCCGGAGGACCGAACACCACCATGGACACAGGGCATCATGACGAGAGTAGATACTGGTGAGTGGAATACCGGACGGGAAAGAGTCCTGGCGTAGCTTTCGGACCAATGATGAGCCCGGCAACATCTGAAGTGGACTGCGACTAATCAAGCCACCGGCCATTAGTCCAACGCCAATCGCAGCGGTGGGCGTTCCGTGGTGCGGGCTGCCGAGAGTGATCAAGCTCTTGGTGCGCTTGTCACCACCGTGATGTTGCACATAGTGCCGGGCGACAATGCCCCCTTTTGAGTGGCCAACGATGTGGAATCGTTCCAGGCCCGTGCGTTCGCAGATTCCCTCAATTTTATCAGCGATGGTCGCGGAAAGTTCGGGAATTGAACGGGTGTTGAAGCGCCAGAACAAGCCGCCGAGGTCAAAACTGAACACCCCGTAGCCATGATCGCGCAGGCGTTGTTCCATGACTTCCCAGACATTTCGGGTCTGGAAGAAACCATGGAGGAGTAGAACTGTCTCGTTGAAACGAGTGAAATCGTCTCGCCGAACGATTCGGTTTCCCCGTAAATATACACGACGGATGCTTCCCAACTGGTCTCGAAGTACTCGAGAAAAGGGCAATGGCTTGGTGTCGGTCTTCTTCATCGACTGTTTGTATCCGGGTGGCGAGCCACGTGATAGAAGCAGGCGCAAGGAGGTCGTCATGGCTTCGGATGCATATCGTGATGCTGGGGTGGACATTGAGGCTGGGTATGCCGTCGTAAAAGGCATCAAAGAGCATGTGGTTCGAACCCAACGACCTGAAGTCCTCGGCGGCCTCGGTGGTTTTGGCGGCTTGTTCGCCCTCTCAGGAAAGTACCGGGACCCAGTGTTGGTGAGCGGCACCGATGGGGTTGGTACCAAGCTGCTGGTGGCTCAGACAATGGGGCAGCACGAGACCATAGGCATCGACTTGGTCGCAATGTGTGCCAATGACATCGTTATGTCCGGTGCTGAGCCGTTGTTCTTTCTCGACTACTTCGCGACTGGCAAGTTGAGTCCAGAGGTGACCGTCGAGGTGGTCGCCGGTATCGCTGAGGGATGCGTGCAGGCGGGGTGTGCACTGATCGGCGGAGAGACCGCCGAGATGCCTGGCATGTATGCACCTGGGCACTACGATCTCGCTGGATTTTGTGTGGGTGTCGTCGAACGCGAAGGCCTCATCGATGGCAGCCGGGTCAAGGCGGGTGACAGCCTGGTCGGTGTGCCATCAAGTGGCATTCATTCCAACGGTTTCTCTCTGGTCCGCAAGGTCGTTGACGGCTTGGACTGGGCTGAGTCTCATGGCTTAGGCGCCCCTCTTGGAGAGGTTCTGCTTCGTCCGACACGCATCTATGTCCAAGTATGCCAGACCCTCATGCGCGACTTCGATGTTCGCAGTCTGGTTCACATTACCGGCGGGGGGTTTCACGAGAACATTCCTCGCGGTCTGCCGGCTGGCCTGGGTGTCGTGCTGAACAAGGGGTCTTGGCCCATCCCTCCCATCTTTGGATTTCTTGCTGAGCGCGGAAACCTTTCTGATGCCGACATGGAAAACACCTTCAACAACGGCCTGGGAATGATCGCGGTGGTATCCGCAGATGTGGCGGAAGCTGCGGCCGCTGCCGTCGGTGGGCATGTCGTGGGTACAGTGGTTGAAGGCGCTGGGGTCGAGGTTCGATGACAACCCGATTTGGTGTGCTGGTTTCAGGGTCGGGGACGAACCTGGCTGCCCTCATAGATGCAGCGGCCAAGCCCGGTGGGCTGGCAGAGATAGCGGTGGTGATCAGCAATAAAGCGGATGCATACGGGCTCGAACGGGCGCAAAAAGCCGGTATTCCTGCAGTTCACATCGGCCACCATGGAAAGGATCGGGCGTCCTTTGACCAAGAAATAGTGGACTGCCTGATTGAGCATGGGGTGGAGTGGGTTTTGTTGGCTGGGTTTATGCGCATCGTTACGCCGACTCTTCTGGATGGATTCCCCGGTCGCGTGATCAACATTCACCCGGCGCTGCTTCCGAGTTTTCCCGGCACTCGGGGTCAGCGGCAGGCTTTTGAGGCCAATGTGCCCATTGCGGGTGCGACGGTTCATTTCGTGAGTGCCGAGACCGACGCCGGCCCGATCATCGCTCAGGGCGCTGTGCTTCGGGCCCACGGAGACACCCTGGATTCCTTCACCGAGCGGATACTTGCCATCGAACATCGATTGTTTCCAATGGTGATGGCTTGGGCGGCAGCGGGCCGTGTTCGATTGGAGGATGGAAGGGCGGTGGTGGACCTCCTCGAAGGCGAGCGTCGGGGCCTCTGGGGAGGCTGATTAGGCTTGCTTCTGTGCCCGGACTCTGTCCACTGAGATGACCCCACGAATGCGTTCAACCGAGTTCATGAGCTTCTGCAGTTCACGAACGTCGAGAATGGATACCTCGAGTGTAATCTCGGCCTTGTTGTCCTCGATTTGGTGGGCTTCCATGCGCGTGACATTGATGCTGGTTGTTTTGCAGACGGCACCGATCTCAGCAAGCATGCCCATCTGGTCTGAACATACGATGCGGACCTCGCCGGAGTGGCGGCCCTTTGTGGAGGACTGCCACTGAACTGGGACTCGGCGTTCGGCATCCAGTGCGAGCACCTGAGAGCAGGTAGACAAGTGGATCGTGATGCCGCGGCCTCGGGTGATGTATCCGGTGACAGCCTCGCCAGGTACGGGGCGACAGCACTGGGCGTAGGTCACCAACACATCTTCCACGCCATTGATGAGCACCGGGCTCTCTGTACGTCCGCGTATCCGCTGAAACAACTGAGTGATGGCCCCTGCGTCCTCAATCTTCGTTTCAAACATTTCTGGGGGCAGCAGGTTCTGAGCGATTCGGCTGGCAGTGATTCGTCCCTGGGCGATGGCGAGGAATAGTTCCTCCTCTTTGCGGAACCCCGCTTCTCGAGCTTGGCCCTTGATCGCTCCAGACTTCAGCAGCTTCTTGAGACTTCTTCCGTGCTTGTGCAGCTCGCTCTCGAGGAGGTTTTGTCCCAGCTCACGACCCATCTCGCGTTCGTCTTCGCGGATCTCTCTACGAATCTTTGAGAGCGCCCGGCCTGTGCGAGCAATGTTTAGCCAGTCTCGGCTGGGTCGCTGACCCACCCGGGTGAGAATCTCGATGGTGTCGCCGCTCTTGAGTACATAGCGCAATGGAACCATGCGGCCGTTGACCTTCACGCCGGTACATTGGTTTCCAATGTCGGTGTGAATGGAGTACGCGAAATCGAGTGCGGTTGCTCCCAACGGGAAGAATTTCACATCCCCTCGTGGGGTGAATGCGAAGGCCTCGCGGGCGAATAGGTCGACCTTTACGGTCTCCAAGAACTCTTGAGGGTCCTCTACCTCTCGGGCGGCCTCAAACAACTCTCTGAGTTTGGTTACCTTCTGCACATCCTCCCGAGAGAGGGCGAGGTGACCCTCCTTGTACCGCCAGTGGGCAGCGATTCCATTCTCTGCCACAGAGTGCATCTCATGGGTTCGGATTTGGATCTCAATCTGCTGGTTCTCCGGGCCGATCACGACCGTGTGCAACGATTGGTAGCCGTTGGACTTGGGGTGTGAGATGTAGTCTTTGAGCTTGTTTGGGAAATGGCGGTATTTGGCGTGGATTAGCCCGAGAGCGGTGTAGCAAGTGCCCAAATCGTCTACGAAGATTCGGAAGGCGAGCATGTCGTGCACTTGCTCAAACTCGAGGTTCTGGGCCAGCATTTTTCTGTACACACTGAATAGGTGCTTGGACCGCCCCGTGACGGTGCAGGGGACATTGTGCTCCTGCAGGTCCTTGGCCAGGACCACCGATGAGTCTTCGATGTATTTGTCCCGGTTCTTTGCGCCGGCATCGATTTTTTTGATCATCTCACTGTGGACGTCTTCATGCATGTACTGAAAGCAGAGGTCTTCGAGCTCTTGCTTCACCTTTGAGAGACCGAGGCGGTTGGCAATCGGTGAAAAGATGTCGAGGGTCTCTTCGCTAATGGCTGTGCGTCTATCCACGCGCATATGCTGCATGGTGCGCATATTGTGCAGGCGGTCGGCCAATTTAACCAAGATGACCCGAATGTCCTTGGCCATGGCGAGGACCATCTTTCGGAAATTCTCGGCCTGGGCTTCTTCTTTCGAACGGAATTCCAGCTTTCCAATCTTGGTGACGCCATCCACAAGTTCCGCGACCTCCGAGCCGAACATCTCCTGGATGTTCTCCTGGGTCACAAGGCAATCCTCCATGGTGTCATGAAGCAAGCCTGTGGCGATGGTGTCTACGTCCATCTTCCATTCAGCCAATATGCCTGCTACGGCGAGCGGGTGAGTCAGGTAAGGCTCGCCGCTCTTTCGCGTCTGCCCAGCGTGGGCCTTTGCGCTGAAAACATAGGCACGCATGATGACGTCGAGATCAGCATCCGTACTGTACTTGCCGACCGTGTCTAAAATGTCATTGAGGCGCATCTGGACTCACTGCCTCCGTCTACTCCTTAGCGTACCATCGTTTGGTGCCGATGTTTGTCCTGGTTCCTCTTCTGGAGGTCCAGTTCAGCTGCTGAAGGACTCGATGAGGGCCGGATGGCGGGTGGTGCGCATCAATTCGGCGACGATAATCGCTTGAAACTGGTCGTGGGCACTGCCGAGGTCATCGTTCACTACGAGGTAGTCAAAGGCACCACAATCTTGCAATTGTAGCGATGCTTCCTCGATGCGGCGGGCGATAACTTCAGGCTCATCTGTTCCTCGAGCCGACAGTCGCTTGGCCAGCGTATTTACGCTCGGGGGCAGCACAAAAATACTTATATTTTTGGAGCCGCTGGAACGGACTTGTTCTGCACCCTGGGTATCGATGTCGAGCAAAATACTATCGCCACTGCTGAGTACGGTTTCTACCGGTGCGCGCAAAGTGCCGTAGCAGTTTCCATACACCTCAGCCCATTCCAGGAATTCACCTGCGTGAACCCGGGCCATAAAGGTCTCTCTGTCGAGAAAATGGTAGTCGGTACCGTCCCTCTCGCCGGAACGTATGGGGCGGGTTGTTGCGCTCACACTAAACCAAAGACCTGGGATGGTCATGAGCGCTTGGCGCACCAGTGTTGTCTTGCCTGTGCCGCTCGCTCCGGTCACGACAAAGAGTGCGCCATGTTCTGGGGATGTCCAAGCGTGGGTGTTCAGGCTCACGGTTCCTCCGGGCTCCTGTCCTAACCAGACTGACCGATTTTGCAGACGTTCACCAATGAACATGACCCACAAATCTCTGGAATATGGCGCGCCTTGCACTGGCCATCGATCCCCAGGTGAGCCAACACAAAGTCGTATCGGGTGGGGTCATCGGCATCGATTCGTCTGAGGTTCTGGGTGATCTCCAATGCGGTGCGCCAGCTCCCGTCCGTTCGGCGAGTCAGCCCAACCATCTGAGCGACCCGGTGGATGTGGGTATCGAGTGGGATCACTAGTTTGTGAGTTGGGACGGCCCACAGTCCCAGATCTGGGGATCCTGTTCGGGTCATCCATCGGGCAAACATGCACCATCGTTTGCAAGCAGACCCCTGGGACGGGTGGGGCAAGAGATGGCGATACCCCCGACTGAGTTCGCCATAGGATGTTTCACCCTTTGAGAGGGACTGTTCTCGCATCGCGTCGACCAAGGCACACAGTGAAGGGCCGATATCGGTGTCCTTTGGCGAGTGTGAACCTTCCACCAAGGCTTGAATGGAGCCGTGAAGTTGCCGAACCCGTCCGATCGTTCGCAAGAATCTGGACAGATCCGGACCTCGAACCCAGCGATAAAACAGTGGCTCAATGGCTGAGTCAGCCTGATCTATGGCCAAGTGGGCCCATCGGGCGGGGCCTCCTGCCGCATCAGCGAGTTCAAACAATCGGCTCAGGACCGGCGAAAAGGCGCTCACCCGGCCAAAAGCCAGCGCTGACGCGAGCACGGCCGCTACTTCTTGGTCGCCGTGATCCGAATAGCGGTGGACAAAGTCGATTGGGTCCACGCCGGCTGAAAAGTTCCGTCCCAATGTGTCGAACTGGGTCCGAAGCTGTGTGGCTCGGGTCTTGGAGAGTCGGGTCGCAGGACGATGTCGGCGTTGAGCCAATGTCTACTCTACGTTCGCGGCTTGCTCGCGCATGCGTTCGAGAGCGCTCTTCATGTCGACTACGCGATTGGCCATCTCTGTTTCTGCTGCTTTTGAGCCGATCGTATTGATCTCGCGGTTGAGCTCCTGCAGAAGGAAGTCGAGCTTTCGACCGACGGGCTCGGATGCTGCGAGGGCTTCCGCGAATTGTGAGCAGTGGCTGCTGATCCGCGCGAGTTCTTCAGAGACGTCGGCCTTGTCTGCTAGCATGGCGGCTTCTTGGGCGATGCGGCCGGCATCGATTTGGTCCTTAACGAGGCGAGTGATTCGTTCTTCAATGCGCGCATGCAATCGCTCAACAAGGCCTGTGGCATCGGATGCCACTTCCGCCCGAAGTTCGGTGACGCGAGTGAGGTGGTTGCCCAGGTCTACCCTTAGGGCGCGTCCTTCCTCGGCCCGCATCTGTTCCAGTTCATTCGCCGCGAGCTCGAGGGCGGTGGAGGCCAAGTCCCACTCAGCCAGTGCATCCGTTTCCGCCTCCGTCGTCACGAGAACACCGGGCTGGTCCAGCACCCAACTTGTGGGGATCGATTCGTCGGTACGAGCAAGACGCTTGGAGACCATCTGAGCGGCATGAAGGTAGTGCTCAGCCAATACTGGGTCGGCGCGCACGGCCTGGTCCGAGCCGGTCATTTGTCGACGAACGAATACGTCGATGCGACCCCGGGAGAAGCGCGTCTTGAGCGCTTTTTGTATTCGTGCTTCGATCGCACCATAGGAGCGAGGCAAGCGAATTTGTATGTCACGGTAGCGGTTGTTGACGCTTTTCATCTCAACGACAACCGTTAGGTTGCCATTCGAGGCTTCACCGCGTCCGAATCCAGTCATCGAGTTCATACAGAGCCCGTAACCGGTGGTCTCGATTGGTTCAGCGGAAGATTGCCCACGAGAGCTCATCGATGTTCTCATCGCAGTTGGCTTTGCTCCAGAAATAAGCGCTGATAGCAAAGACTTCGAAGTTGGAGGCACCGATGTTGACGGTGGCAGTGCTGAAGGGCTCGATGGCCACGGTAGTGGAACCGCGGAATTCGATCTGTGTTCCAGAACGAAGGCCACATTCTTCTTTGTTGTCACCGATCGCGAGACCGCGGTTGACGTTCAGTCCATCGATGGCGGCGTTGTCGAGGGCACCGCCAGAAAGTCCGTTATCGATCGCTGCTACCAAGCCGGAGCCATCGATCACCACAAACCCACGGGCGGGGTCAGGTTGGTTCTGTGTTTGTTGGAAGATGAAGTTCACCGTGTCTCCCTCCATTAAATCGAGGGAGGGTGCGACCTGATCGCCAGCGTGGTCGGTGATTCCGTAAGCCAAGGTCCAAACGGTGCCGGTGCTTTCTTCAATGTCGATTGCGTAGGCGCTATTTTCCGCGCAATCCAGCCCGGGCACGCTGTTGCCGTCCAGTTCGGTGATGCTTTGTACCCTGCCCGTCGCATCCCATGAGGCGGTAGCACTTGGGTTGAGGGTGGTACCGGAATCGTTCGCGATGCACAGCGCGATCTCGCCCGACCGAATGTTGGCCTGTGGCGCGCAGGCTCCGAGGCCGATGAGAGAAATGGTCGCAATGTTTCGCATGGGTGTCTCCTGTGGCGAGGGCGTTGATTTACCGTGAGCCTGGGGTCCCGTTGAGTTTCGCCCCAACTCTATAAAGGACATGATGCTGCCGAAGTTTCTGATCGGACAGCTACATTTGGGTGACGCTCGCGGTGAACGCTACTCGACGCTGAAGGCCATCAGCCTGTCAGCCTGGGCCGGATTGAGGCCCCATGCTTCGACCAGGCCGATATCGGGCTCGGTCAGCCAAGCCTGGGGAACTGGGATGCTACGCACATCCTTTGGGTAAAGATCCAGACGAGAACCTCGTTCCATTCGGAGAAGTCCGTCCACCATGGGGTGGGTGATCAAGGTGTGCAGCTGTTCGGGACTCAGGGTGGGTCCATCGGGCCGTACCACCGTGAGGGTGTGGCCCGCGTACAGTCCACTGCGGTCTACCCAAGCTCGGATTGGGCCGCGACCGCGGAGACGCTGCACGAGCACCTTGGGGGACTCAAACAAGGCGGGGGTCTTTGCTCGGTGCATGTGTTCGGGTTGGTAGTCTAGCCACTGGGTTCGATTCTCCGCCAAGTCGATGGCATCCACATAAGGCACACGGTCCGGAG
>CAWVVG010000026.1:0-17855 GCA_963932775.1 uncultured bacterium | reverse complement strand
CGACGACGACGACTGCGACGAAGCTGAACGGTCCATGGAAGAACTGTATGAAGCCTGCGAGGATGGGGACGATGAAGCCTGCGAGAGACTCCATGAGCTCCGCGAATGGTACCGGGACGAATGCGGGGACGACGAGGACGACGAACGGGACGACGACGACGAACGGGACGAGGACGACGAACGGGACGAGGACTGCGACGAAGCCCTCCGTGAGATCTATGAACTCTATGAGTCTTGCGAAGACGGCGACGACGAGGCTTGCGAGAGACTTTCCGAACTCCGCGAGTGGTACGGCGAAGAATGTGTCGAAGACGACGATGACGATGACGACGACGACCGAGACGAGGAATGCGATGAGGCTCTTAGGACCATGCATGACCTCCTCGAAGCCTGCGGAGATGGAGAGGCGGAGGCCTGCGAAGAACTCGTGGAGGTCACCGCATGGTACGCCGAAGAATGCGGTGATGACGACGACTGGGACGACGAAGACGACGACTGGGACGACGAAGACGACGACTGGGACGACGAAGACGACGACTGGGACGACGATGACTGGGGCGACGACGAAGACGACTGCGAGGAGATCGAGGGCTGGATGGAGGAACTCCATGAGGCCTGCGAAGACGGTGATGACGAAGCCTGCATGGAACTCGAGGAGGTTCGTGAGTTCTACGCAGAGGCTTGCGTTGACGATGATGAGGGCGAATAGCGGAAGCCCGCGCCAGTCATCAGTAGATGTCCCTGGGGGTGACCCGGGTGGCAGGGCTGTTTCGGCTGGCCTCGAAGATTGACGGATCGCCGTCCCCATCCGAATCGCATCGAGCGGTCAACTTAAAGTCTGCATCTGCCCCTTCACTCGGCAAAGCCATTGCTGTGTATTGGCACCGAACGGTTCCATCGGCGGCCCAGCCCAGGTCCCAGAAGGCTTTCGCACACTCTCCCTCCCAGGCTACGGCCTGGCGGCCTGGCGGTGTGGTTGGACAGGGGCCGGCTGAAAGAAACTCTCCGAACGTCCCATGTTGGGCCAGTTCCGCGGCCCGGATTCCATCGAGGTAGTTCGGGCCTTCGGAACGCTTGGCTCTCATGCCCATGGACGCAAAGTTGAGGAACGCGATCACGGCCAAATAGCCGAATAGGCCGATGACTACAGCAACCAATACAGCGTTGCGCGGCCCCAGCCGGGTGGCAACCGCCGCTTTTGGTGGCTCGCTGGTGGCCTCCGGGTCTTCTATGCCCTCACTGGGTGAAGGGGCCGGTTGGGTGTCCGTGGGATCATCTGTGGTCATGCTTCAATCCAGATCTGAGGATTCTCGGAGATGATTGCACAATGGCGCCAATCTCGCCTTGCCACGCTGTTTCCCTGGTGTTGAGGCTGGCCAAATACCGGTACGCAAACGGTGACTTTGATGCAACAGGGAGATGAAAAGCCATGCCAATGCTTTTCATCTCCATAAAGGATCCTATACTTCTGCCAAGGAACCATTTCTCAGTGCCCACATACGACCGAAAACCCAACCAAACTCAGAGCTCTGCTGGAAATCAGCGAGGACCTTCTGCAGACACCAGCAATGTCTCGAGTGCACAAGCCCTCGCTCTATCTGCACAAGAAGATCACGGGAATCAAGCGGCATTGGCGGCCATTGAAAACGAGCGAGCCGGCGACGCTGGCCTGAGAAACTACGAAGCCACGCTCGGCTCCTACCTCGGTCCAGAATTGTACAATGTGGTCAAGGAGCAACTCTCCTACAGTAAAGTCTGTAAATACTCGGATCAACTCGTTAAATCGGCAATTAAGGGTGCGGCAAGTCAGTTGAACCACTTGGGAGATGGGGTCGATCCGGCAGCAGTGAATCAATTCGGCAATGCCATTGCCAAGGAATTCGATGGAGTTGGCTGTCAATGGGCCCAAAATCAAGGCAGTGGTTTGGTGGATGGGGTGCGGAGTTTCGCGCTGGAGAATCCGGAAGCGGTGGTGGGAGTGGCGGTGCTGGCTGCTGCCGGAGCCTACGCAGCAAATATGGACATCCCAACCCTGAAGCATAGCTTCGACCTCAACGATGCAACCACACTGCAAACATCCTTTGACATCGGCTCACTGCAAAATGTGGCCTTGGAAAAGATATCAGCGAAGCTCAAATACGAGTCGGGGAACCTGAGCATGTCAGCGGGTGTCACCCACAACTTCAACAACGACGACACGATGGTCGGAGTGGGTCTGAAGTACAGTTGGTAGAGTTTCAGCAGCAAGTCACCTGGGAAGTGTCATGAATTTGGGTCTGTTTAGTGTTCTGTTTGGTTTTGCGTGTGGCGGTGGTGCTGGCTCTGGTTCCGGCTCTGACTCTGGCTCAGTAGGGGCTAGCGCCGCTGGTGGGTGTGACTGGTTCGGTTCGTATTGCTATGACTTTGTGGGTGCATCGTGGGATGCCGCCTCAGCAGAAGCCCAGTGCGACATTTTTAGTTCTGATGCAGTGAGCGAAGGTGCACCGAGTGCGACCTTTGTGGCCGCGGGCTGTGCCAGTGGTGCGACCGCTGAATGTACCGGGTTCGATGGCATCCCCGGTGACCCCGATTCGGACTTCATCATCTATTATTACGACGATCCTCCGATGGCATTCGCCGAGGATGGATGTACGGCTGGCGGCGGCACCTACACACTGTACTAGGCTGAATCGTTGGCCGGTTTGGGTCGAGCTGCCCAGTAAAGGACGACCAACACGATTCCCCACAGCAGACTGATCCATAGGAAACCAGTCGGTCCGCTGATGGTGAGTCTGTCCAGTTTTTCTCCGCCCATATAGGCCAGGGGACCGCCCAGCAGACCGATCAGAAGCGCGTTGCGAAGGGACCGGACGAAGATGGCTTGGCTGTGACCCAGGGTGGCGCCAAAACCGGCCCAGATCGCCACCAGCCAAATGGGGGCCCATCCAATTCGGAGCGTCCCCACATAGGTCACTGCGCCTAAAGCACCGAGGGCATTGTCGAGCGCGATTCCGAGTACGGTAGCGAGCACAATCATGCCCACCTCGGTTCTCCATTGGTTTCGGAGCATCCACAGGTGGAGGAGCAGGAAGGCAAGCATGGCCACCGGTCCCAACCATCCCATCCACAGCACACAGGCCCACCAGGCGGCCTGTTGTAGCACCATCTGAGGGAGCTTTGACCAGGTTCGAAGAGCCGGGTGCATTTTTAGTTGATCGAACCGGTTCATTGGGCGGGGGGTGCTCCAGCCGCGGCTCGTCCGGCGACGGCAACCAGTGTGGTGAGCACTAGGCCCCATGCAATATCGATGGGCACGAGGGCTGCGGGCCAGCCTTCAATTACGGCCCAGTTGGTGAGCTCGTAGGTCGCATAGGCGACCCAGCCAACACCCAGTCCGCGCTTGGCAGCCGTTCGCAGATCCGGGCTGGGCAGGACGGCGTAAAACACCAAGATCAGCACATACTGCAGGTAGAACAAGACCGCAGCAGCCACCACGGTTTCTTTGGCTCGCAGCGGCCCTAGAAGCTCGCCGTACAGCGAATCAGCCACCAAGCCGAGCCACACCAGGTCGATGACCGTCATTGTGATGCACACGGCAGCAAAGGCCTTGAGGGTACGAGTCATGAAGCCTCCTGGGCGATTCAACGTTTCTTGGGCCATGGAACGAAGGCCGAGACCTCATTCATGTACTGACGATAAGCGGGGCGCCGCTCGGTGATGGTAGCCTCGAGCATGGCGACTCCGCTCACTTTGAGCAACAAAAAGATCATCAGGGCGGGTCCTGCAAGCGACCACCATGGCCCACCAGCAGCGATGCCCACAATGCCCATGCCCACCCACAAGAGGGAGTTTCCAAAGTAGTTTGGGTGGCGGCTATGGCCCCACAGTCCTTGGTCCATCACTTGGCCCTTGTTGCTGGGGTCGGCCTTGAACTGGGTGAGTTGATGGTCGGCGAGGGCTTCTGTCACGACACCTGCGAGCGCGATTCCGATGCCCACCACATCCCACCCGTTCAGCGGAGTGGCAGCGTGGGCGGCGGCAAATACGGGGAGTGAGACAATAATCTGAAGCGCACCCTGCAGAATGAAGACCTTAAAGAGCGACACCCACCAAAAGTGGGGCGAGTCTCCGCGCATGGCTTGGTAGCGGCGGTCTTCGCCGTGTCCCAGATTTCGGCGGGCCATAAAGCCAGCGAGTCGGACGGCCCACAGTGTCATCACCGCGATGACCAGGGTGTAGCGGTTGAACTCCAGACTGGTATTGGGTGCCGCAATCCAAGCGATGACTGCAAAACCTGGGCCCCACCAGATGTCGGCGATGCTGGCATCTCGGATGCGGACGCTGATGAGCCAAAGAATGAACACACAGGCCCCGATGGCGGCTGAAGCATGGAGGATGGATTCAAGTCTCATAGACGCTCCATGACGGGACGTGGTGAACACAGTTGTCGTGGCCTGTGCTTAACCCTGTGGCTCCAGCAGTGTCCTGACTGACTGCGCAGGAAAGTCTTCTGGCCGTGGGCGGCCAAGTGGCCCGCAGTCTGTACCCACCGTCCCACCAATCATGCAATGTGGGACACAATAAATGCCACCCGATCGGCCACAGGGCCCGCCGGAACCATCACGAGCTCGTAGCCATACTCCTGATAGCGTTTGCGGACCTGTGTGCTGATTAGGCGCGAGACATCACGAGACTCCAATCGCACTCGATTCTGCTCATAGGCTTCCAATGGTTCAAGAAAAAACACTCTCTGGTAGCGTTTTCTCCAAAGCCAGGACTCGATGCCCGGCCCCATCTTGATGCCTGCACGAGAGGCAAAGACCAAGTCTTCGATAAACGAGGTGTCGGTGAACACCAAGTCACCTGTTGGCAGCGACTCGAATAAATCGTGGTCCTGTTGCAGCACCACGTGTTGCCACTGCACTGGGTCCATCCGCAAAGACTGGGAGGTCTTGTTGCTGTCGATTCCGGCCCGTAGAAGCCGCTCGGATGTCTCCACTTCCACTCGATACCCACGTTGCTCGAGTGCCTTCAAGATGGTGGTTTTCCCAGAGCATGGCCCGCCTGCGATGACATGAATCTGGGTCTGAATGATGGTGTCTGATGCCGGCGCATCATCGACGTCAAACACCAACTCTGCAGACTCGCCGGCCCGAAATGCATTCTTGCCCTCGAACTGTTTGGTTCCGTTGACGTAGCTGTAGTATTTCCGGCACTCGCATGAGAGATACTCGATGTCGATGGGCTGGAAGCTTCGCTTGGCCTCGGGCCAGTACTCTGGTTGCAGTTCAATCATCCGGTCGCAGGTCTGACGATGGTTGTCCAGACCCAGATGCTGTTGAAGTCTGTCGAGGAACGCCACCGCGCCAATCCCTGTCGGTACATGACTCGAAGGATCGATCACGTCGGGACGAAACCACGCCAAGTCCATTACGGCCATAAAAATAGGGAAATCGTTGTTCATCTTGAACAGGTCATTGATGGTGGCCGTCGCCCGAACCACATCCCCATCGGCTTCGAGTATTGCCTGGGCAAGCGTGCCTTTGATTTGCCCGAACAGTACGGTCGCGGTGTCGAGCCGAGAATGGAGTTGTCCTTCCCAATGCACGGGCTCCACTGGATACGCGGCCACATTGCACCACGGCTGATCCGGCAAGGTCTCCAAGGTCTGGCCCAACAGTGTGGGGCTCTGCAGTAGGTCCGCAGACAAGGCGTCCAAGGTGGTTTGGCTGTTGCACCAGCGGGCAAAAAACAAGGCCTGAACCAAGTCCGGCAGATCTCGATCCGATGTGCCAACAAAGCGGGTCAGCGCCTTCGTGCCACGGTCATCTTCACGGAAAACGTTCAAAAAACGACCCTGCTGGAAGATGGGGTCATCCGACCATGGGGACGCGTCTCCACGCTCCCGTCTCACTCGAATACTCTCTCGCTCTCGACAGAATGCAAAGAAAGCCCGAACCGGATCGTCCAGCTTCAATCCATTCAGTGCAGCAGCATAGGGGTTGTCATTTTCGTACACCTTCGCCCTCCTCACCGATAGGTACCGTAGCCCATCGCCTGATTGTTCTCTTTCTCACAGGGTGCTTGGCATCGTTCCTTACTTTTGCGGAGGGAACTTCCGCAACTTTCGTTGGAGGCTCTGGCGATGAATTCCCAGCCACTCTGCGGCCTGCGTGATGTTTCCACCACACTGGCGCAGAACATACTCCAAATATTCTCGTTCATGACGAGCAAGGCTTTCTCGATGGTCCGGCGCCGCGATCTCCTGGGGGTCTGGTTCATCCGACCAAAATGCACTCTCCAGTCGGTCCATGCTCACCGGTTTGGTGAGGTAATTTGAGGCCCCCATGCGCATCGCCTGAACGGCCGAGGCAACCGAGCCATAGCCCGTCAAGACCACAATTCTAGCGGCGGGTTGTATGGCTTTGATCTTCGGGATCAGGACATGACCATCCTCACCCACCAATCTCAAATCCAGCACCACAAACATGAAGGGGGTCGCCGCCAATGTGTCTTCGGCTTCCGTCCAGTTCGATGCTTGGAGTACCCAGTATCCTCGGTCCGCCAATTCCAAACACAAGGTTTCGCGAAATGAAGCCACATCGTCTACCAACAGAACCGACGGTCGCCCAGCCTGAGTCATCTGGCCTCCTCCTGGACTGAGGCACTCCCCAGCCGGAGCACAACCCGTGCACCTCCGACTGGACCATCCTCAATGATCAGTCCACCACCGAGGGCAACGCAAAGATTGTTGGCATTGAACAGACCCAAACCACTTCCCTCCGGTTTGCTGGTGACAAATGGCTGACCGAGATGCGGTCGTACCGCCGCGGGCACACCCGGGCCGACATCTTCAACAGCGATCTCAAGGAACCCCGAACGTTCATCTATTTTTACGTCAATGGGGTCCGGAGCTGAGATGCTGGTGAGTGCATGATGGGCATTGTCGAGCAAATCCACGATGCTCTGCGTCAACAGCATCCGGGGGAGGAGCCACTCGATATGCTCACACTCTCCCGCCTCAAACCGGACCTCGCGCCCACCGTTCGACCACTCGTGCGTGACTTCTGCGATGAGTTCGACCGGGTGGAGTAATTCAAAACGCAGATCGTCCGACTCCAACCGTTGTCCGATCATGGACTGCAGAACCTCCTCACAGCGTTCCAGGCTTTCTCTCATGACTCGAATGTCCGGACTGGACGAGGTCATCTGCTGCTCAACGCGGTTCAAACGCAACCCCAACGTATTCAAGGGAGTGGCCAACTCATGACAGAACCCAGCAGCCAGCATTCCAGTGACCCGCAGACGGTCCTGCCTAGCCTGAGCAACCCGCAGGGATTCTACGAGCGCTTGGTGGCGATGCAAGGAAGCTGCAAGCCAGGTGGTCAAAACCCAGATCACCAGACTCACGATCACATGAGCCATCCCTTGAATTACCGGGCCAACAGCCGGCTGTCCGAGGGCCAAAGGCAGCACGGGAAAGCCTGAGATCACCACAACCAAGGCGAGCAACAACAGACCGACCACGTAGCTCCATACCCCCCGAAACAAGAGCGGTCCCAAGCTCGCATGGACGAACGCAATGGGCGCCATCGGATTATAAACTCCGCCCGTAAGCACCAACAAGGCACCCAACGCACACAAATCAACGGCCACTTGCAATACCAGCGATCCACTCGATGGGTTCTCTTCTTTCCGGCTGAGCAGATAGACCGCGACATTGAAAATGGCCAAACCACACACGATGGAAACGTAGATGGCGAGGTGTTCCGAGCCCAGCCATCCAGTACTTAAAGCCGGTCCAACGACGGCCAACTGACCAAATATGGCCACCCAGCGCAGACGGATCAACCAACTGGCGCGCACACGGCGTTGCTCTCGTCCAATGGGTCCGTGAAGCGCAGCTCCCATCAGACGATCACGGACCCAGTCACCGCCGTCTTTCCAGGTATTCACCTCAAGGCTTCCACTGCTATTGGATTTCACGTACCCCCCTGCTCTCACATACTGCCCCACTTCAATGGGTTCAGCCACACCGGGGGGGGGCAGCAATTTGTTGCGCAACGGAATGCTGCATTGATCTACCAAACTGAACCGGCGAGATTGCATCCAGAGGAAACCACATCATGGCTGTCGTTCACACCCTGGACTCGGAACCCGACAATCCACAGCTCAAGCTTGCCAGCCGCTTCATTCTTGCCGTCGCCATTTTTGTTGCTGCATCCATGGTGGGGCTCCGAGGATGGCTCGGCGACCAGATGTCTACGTCGCTGGATGTCGCTGCCGAAACCCGGAGGTGAACTGTGTACCAATTCCTTTTGGCTGCCCTAATCCCCTTGCTTTCGACCCCCGTGTCGGCGATCGGGCCCGTTCCGGCCGTGTACAAGGGCATGGAGATAATCGACTCCCGCGGTACAACGCTGCCCCTTGAGGCTCCGCTGATCGACAGCAAAGGAAGACCCCGGACCATCGGGGACTTGATGAAACAAGGCGCTCCTCTGGTGCTTACATTCAACTACATGGGATGCCCCATGCTCTGTGGGCTTCAACAAGATGGCCTGGCTCAAGCCATCAATGAACTTGAACTCCAGGCTGGTCTCGATTTTCACATAGTGACGGTCAGCATCGACCCCACCGAGTCAAACGAAAGCATTCATCGGGCAACCGAAACGATGTCCGCCCGTGTCAATGCAGATTGGCTGGTGCTCCGTGGGCCACCCGAAAGCATTTCTGAACTGACATCCGCAGCTGGGTTTCAGTATCAATGGGTCGAGGAGACCCAGGAGTTCGCTCACCCGACCGCCACCTACATCCTCACAGGTGACGGACATATTTCTCAATACTTCACTGCCCTCAGCCCAAAATCTCGCGATCTAAATCTCGCTATAGTCGAGGCTGGACAGGGAAAAATTGGCAGCATTCTGGACCAGATCACGCTCTCTTGTTTGCAATACGACGTCACATCAAACTCGTATGTTGCCCGCGATGTAATGCAGGCCGGAGGCTTCGCCATCATGGGCGGTTTGGGGCTCTTTTTTGCTCTGATGTGGCGACGCGATCGCGGCCGGTGGAGTTGAACGATGTTTGAGGCTGACTTCTGGTTCCCCCCCTCCGTCAACGCGCTCGCCGCAGGTACCGATGACCTGTTCATCTTCATTCTCTGGGTGACCGTGATCTCAATGGCCGTCGTGATGGGTACGATGATGTGGTTTGCCTACCGGTATCGGGCCGGTCAACCGATCTTAAAAGAGGGGGTTCCTCCCACACATCACTTGGGTTTAGAAGTGGCTTGGACCTTGATTCCAACCGCTATTTTGGGCGTAATCTTCGTGTGGGGAACCCGCGATTACACTGCGATGTCCATTCCTCCACCCGATGCCATGGAGGTCCGTGTAACCGGCCAGAAGTGGTTCTGGACCTTCGACTATCCCAGTCACAACATTCGGATTCAAGCCACCCCGGAAGCCACTCAGCGGGCCCGAATCGCTGGGGATCCCGTCGGTCTCGTCGTGCCCATCAATACACCGATCAAACTGGTGGGCTCATCTGTGGATGTGATTCACAGTATTTTCATCCCCGCCTTTCGGGTGAAGAAGGATGTTCTGCCACAGCGGTACACTGTCGCCACCTTTGAAGCCACAGAAGAGGGAGAGTATGACCTGTTTTGTGCGGAATACTGCGGCACGAAACATTCGGGAATGATCACCAAAGTCTCCGTGGTGTCCGAAGATGCCTTTGCAGAATTCATGGCGAAAGAGGAAACCAAATCCGCCAGACCTGTCGATGGAGCACAGGTATTTAGCGGTAGCGGCTGTGCCGGATGTCATGCCATCACCCCCGACACGGCTGGGGTCGGACCATCTCTCCATGGTCTGTATGGACGCTCGGAGCCACTGGCAGATGGCACCACAGTGTTGGCCGATGAGAACTATCTGCGAGAGTCGATCATGAAGCCAATGTCTCAGATCGTCCAGGGCTACGGCGCCATCATGCCCAGCTACTCGGGGCGACTCGATGAAGATGAACTCAATGCCCTTGTCCTCTACATCCGGGGACTTGGAACAGACGATGGAAGTGCACTGTGATCGAAGACAATCTCCACAAATCTGAGCCCAACTATCTCACCGCCAGCCGGGGTCTCCGAAGCTGGTTGTTCACCGTCGATCACAAACGCATCGGGGTCATGTACCTGGTGGCGACCACATTCTTTATGATGGCCGGTGGCATTTTAGCCGGGGTCTTGCGGATGGAACTCTTCACCGCAGCTGGTGACGTCGTCGATGCCGACACCTACAATAGGTTGTTCACGCTTCATGGCTCGATCATGGTCTTTTTGGTCATCATTCCAGCGGCACCGGCGGTGATTGGCAACTTTATACTGCCCCTCATGCTGGGGGCAAAAGATGTGGCATTTCCACGACTCAATTTGGCGAGTTTCCACATCTATATGTGTGGTGCTGTCTTGCTTTTGCTGGCCATGATCATGGGGTCATTCGACACTGGCTGGACCTTCTACACGCCCTACAGCACCACCACAAGTGGACCTGTGGCCTGGGCATTGGGTGGCGTCTTCGTTCTTGGATTCTCCTCCATCCTCACTGGCCTCAATTTCATTGTGACCATTCACAAAATGCGGGCACCAGGCATGACGTGGTTTCGAATGCCACTGCTTCTTTGGTCCTTGTATGCCACGAGTGCTGTGCAGCTACTGGCCACGCCGGTGTTGGCCATCACAGTCCTTTTGCTTGTGTTGGAGCGCACCATTGGAATCGGAATCTTTGACCCCAACTTGGGCGGCGATCCCATCCTGTTTCAGCACTTCTTCTGGTTCTACTCCCACCCTGCTGTCTACATCATGATCTTGCCGGCCTTTGGGATCATCAGTGAGATGGTGTCCGTCCATGCCCAGCGACCCATCTTTGGGTACAAGGGCATCGCTTTATCGAGCCTCTCCATTGCCATCGTGGGTTCTTTGGTCTGGGGACATCACATGTTCACCAGCGGGCAATCGATCTACGCCAGCGTGATGTTTAGCTTTCTCACCTTTTTTGTGGCTGTGCCCACCGCCATCAAGGTCTTTAGCTGGGTGGCCACCCTGTACCGGGGACAGATTCAACTCAGTCCACCGATGATGTACGTGTTCACCTTCCTTGCTCTCTTTATGATCGGTGGCCTCACAGGTGTTGTATTGGGAGCCCTGTCTCTCGATGTA
The DNA here is from genome assembly GCA_963932775.1 of uncultured bacterium. Lineage (GTDB taxonomy): Bacteria > Myxococcota_A > UBA796 > UBA796 > UBA796 > UBA796. The sequence goes on along the minus strand of CAWVVG010000026.1, from coordinate 6,664 downwards.
CACCTGCACGACACCTACTTTGTGGTCGCACACTTCCACTACGTCATGATGGGGGGTGCCATCATCGCCTACATCGGTGGCCTCCATCACTGGTGGCCCAAAATGTTTGGTCGTATGTACCCTAAAAAACTTGCGAGTTTTACTTCCATCCTGGTGTTCATCTCGTTCAACATGACCTTCTTTCCAATGTTTTTGGTGGGAAGTCGCGGTATGCCGCGTCGGTACTACGAGTACATTGTCTCGTTTCAGAGTCTGAACCAAATTGCCACCGTGGGTGCCGTCTTGCTTGGACTCTCCCTCTTCGTGACTCTTGGCTACCTCATCTGGGGCGCTATCTGGGGTCCCGTTGTATCGGCAAACCCCTGGAATGGGCTTTCCCTCGAATGGCGTACAACCTCACCCCCATCGCAGCACAACTTCCATGAGCAGCCCACGGTACAAGGCGGGCCCTATGACTACCCTGCCGAATCCACGGAACTGCACGTGCGCGGAACCTGAGTACACCCATGAATGCCACAGCACCACACCCCGAACGACCCCCTTGGGTTGCCCCCTTCTTTCACTCACGAGAACAACAACTATCTGCAGCAAACTTGGGTATGTGGCTGTTTATCGGCCAAGAGATCTTGTTCTTTTCTGGTCTCTTTATGGCCTACATTGCCTATCGTTGGATGTATCCAGACACATGGCTTTCGGCAGCCGATGAGTTGGATAAATCCTTGGGAACACTGAACACTGTGGTGTTGCTCACCAGCTCTCTCACCATGGCCTTTGGTGTACGTGCGCTACGGATGGCCCGGCCCAGGGAGTCCATTCGATACCTGGCTGCCACTGTTGGGTTCGGCCTAGTCTTTTTGGGGATCAAGTCGGTGGAATATGCCCACAAGTTTGAAGAAGGTCTCCTGCCCGGAACTCATTACAACGCCGATGTCGTAGAGGGGATGGCCGGTCTGTTTTTTGGCGTCTACTTTGCCCTCACTGGCCTGCACGCAGCGCACGTCATTATTGGGCTTGGGTTGCTTGTCTGGTTGATTAAAAAAATTCGTTGCGGAAACGTGAATCATGACAACCACTCACTCGCAGAAAATATAGGTTTGTACTGGCACCTTGTCGATCTTGTCTGGATTTTTCTCTTCCCCATGCTCTACCTCGTCCGATAGGAATCTCGATGGACATTCTGCTCAACATTGTCGTGCTTTTTGGGTTGCTGTCGGTGGGACTGGCCTTCATCGTCTTGTTGCCCATGGTAGGTCAGCTCATCGTCAGCGTGTTTACCGCTGTGGTCGTTGAACAGTGGTTCTCAAAATTTCAAAATCGTCCAAGTGGAACGGTGCTCCACACGCCCAGTGGTCCACCACCCAAACCCGAACCAATCGATCATCTTCAGCCGACACCCGCTTCTGTCTACGTATCGGTGTACTTGGGGTTGTTGGTGCTCACCGTGGTCACGGTGGGTGTAAGTGAACTGAGACTGCCCATGAAACAAGCAATATTCTGGGCGGTTGTGGTGGCCTCCATCAAGGCCACATTGGTGGTCGCGTGGTTCATGCATGTTCGCGGTGGGCCGGCCATCAATCGATTTATCCTAGGCACCAGCCTCTTCTTTATGGCCGTATTCTTTACGCTCACCATGGCCGATCTTTCAACGCGTTCATGGACTGACGGAGAAGAAAGCCATTGGGCGCCGAACAAAGAAGCGCCTGCTGGATGGTCATCCAGCGGCAAAGGGACCGGTAAACAGGATCACTCCAAGTGAAGTGTGATAGCCGCAACGAGGCCGTGGTTTCGGAAGAGCCGTTGTGACACCGTCATGAAGAATGAAAAAAACGGCCATCAACCAGATCAAGACGCTTCGACAACGTCCATCATGTACTTCCCGTTGTCACATTCTGTTTCACAATTTCAGTGTTCAGCAATGCCTCGGCACACGGAGCGATGACGTTCGCCCAGATGCGCTCTTGCAGTGCGGTTCACTGTGCGTTGGTCATTCATCCATAGGCCGCCACCGCAGGGGACTGCTTGATGAGTCGTGGGTTCCAAGCACTCGGTCGGTCGGGCCAGCTGCGTCTAGAGCCGGCCTCAACGTCGGATGGTGCGGAATTCCTCGTCCTCGACGATCGCCGTGATCAGGCTGAGGATCGGCTCGTCGGCCAAGGACTGGATCGGAGGTCGCAACTGAACCCCATCGCATCCCGAATTCGTCGCGGCACCTGCCCGATGACCTGGTTTGAGCTACTGTCCGCCACCTGTGTTGCCCTGCACGTGACGGTGGGGCCGAACAAGCTACCAAGGACAACCGCGTGAATCTCATTATGCTCAAGCCCAATACGATGTTCATCGAAGTGTCCGGCTCCGGCCTTCCCGAGGTGGACGGCCTCTTTGTGCCTTCGACGGCACCTCCCGCCGAGTCCGAGTCTGGAACGGTGTCCTCTCTTGGCTACTGGAACGGCAAGATGGCGTGGGATCGCGCCGACGGAAGGTGCGATCGAAGCCCAGCGCTTTCCTACTCCAATAGCTACACATCTTGGCGAATCTGTCGTCTCGATGGGCACCTGGCCTACGACATCACCAGCGAGGCTGAGATGCCTCCTACCGACAGGGAGTGGCACGTCTACAAGAAGGGAGTCGCACCCGCACCCACCGTGGTGATTCATTATTTCGACCCCAGATTGCCGCTGCCCAAGCCAAACGTCATCTTCGTTCTCGGCGGTCCTGGCAGCGGAAAGGGCACCATGTGCTCGCTTGCTGAGACACAGCTCGGGTGGACCCATTTGTCGGTGGGGGACCTGCTTCGTGCCGAGCGGCAGGCGGGAGGACCAACGGCTGAGACCATCGAGAAGTACATGACCGCTGGAGACCTCTTGCCAAACGAGATCACGGTGACGCTCCTGCAGAAGGCCATGGAGACCGCTACCAGAGGCACCGGCAAGATCAACTTCCTGATCGACGGCTTCCCGCGCTCGATCGACAACCTGGAGGGGTGGTGCGAGGCCTTTGGTCGCGACGAAGAACTGCCCACGATGCTCTATTTTGAGTGCCCTTACGACGAGCTTGAGCGCCGCATCTTGGGCCGCGCCAAGTACTCGGGTCGCAGCGATGACAACGTCGAGAGCTTGAAGCTGAGGTTCGATACCTTCAAAATGAAGACCCTTCCCACCTTGGAGCTATTCCAAGGCAAGAACAAGGTCGTGCAAGTGGATGCGAGTCGACGCCGCGAAGATGTTTACGCCGTAGTCACGGAGAGTCTTGAGGCGTACACCGACCCGGAACGTGCAGCCCAGCCGCTCACCGAACAGTCTGAAATGCTGCTCGGCTTGAGGCCCTACCCAAAGAGGAGCTAAGCGGGGGCCATGGTCTCTGCTCGGCGGGAAAGAACGTTCGATAGCAACTTGAGGGGACGCGTCGGAGCGATGCTGCAACCACTCTCGGCCCTGCTGCCCATGCGACCACGAGGTAGAGCGGAAGCTCGATAATCAACCAGGCCAGGCCCATCGATCATGGTCATGGCCACGACACCCCGATGAGCGCGACGGTCCCTACAGTCCCCGGCCGAATGACATTTGAAAAATCATGACGAGCAGCTCACAAAGGACAAGCCGCCGACCTCAAAGAACTCAAGCGGCTTCAGCCTATAGTATTTCTCCTCCACGTCCTTCGACTGCTCGGTGTATGGCTGCGTCATTACTTCCTGCAGTTCTCGAAGTGGAGCGTAGTTTCCCGTACCCGCTTGCTGATACCCATCCACAAGGAACCACTCTCGCAGACTGTATTTTGGGTTGACGAGTTTCATCTGCTTAGAGAGCTCCTCACGGGAACGGAGCGGAGCCGCATTCGGGTCGGTCGTGCTTTCGCTGCCATTGAGCGACTTCCATTTTGCGAGCCACGCGGACCAGCGCGGGTCCATCCCTTCGTAGTCTGCCTCATGCGTTGAGTTTTGGTAGAAGCTCTTCTTGAGCGGACCAATGTCCTCGGGCACACCCGAGAGCTCACGGAAGAAAATGGTGTAGTCCACAGGAGTCTGCACCATGAGCATTTGGAGCTCACTGAACAACGCCGGGTCAAAAGTACCCAGTCCAAGTTTGGCCGCCCACATCTGTTCCATGTTTGCTCGCATCACTGTCGAAAAGCCACTGCGAATCTCGTTGAGCTGTCGCAGACAAGCCTGATCCGACGCTATCAATGGCAGCAACGCCGTGCAAAACATGTGGAAGTTGCGTTCCGCTGCCACGGGTTGGTTCAGGAGCGCGAAGTGCTCTCCGCCACCGGTCCATGGCTGGTAGTGCGGGTTGAACGCATCACAGAATCCGAATGGACCGTAGTCGAGCGTGAAGCCTCCGGCCGCGCAGTTGTCGCTGTTGAAGTTGCCCTGGCAGTAGCCAACGCGGATCCAGTTCGCGACCAGCGAGCAAAGGCGGCTGCGGAACTCGCCCGCGAGCAGCAGTACCTTCTCGGCGGTGGTGAGCTGCGGGTCGACAACGTCAGCGTACTCACGATCGATCAAGTGCAACACCATCTCTTCGAGCTCCTCCATCGCTTTTGGGTGCTCCTTTTTGCGGGCACGCCGAGCGAAGAGTTCGAGCTGGCCGACCCGAATGAACGACGGCGCGACGCGCGTTGAGATGGCGACGGGTTCGGATATCAGCCGGTCGGGCTGCGGCGAGCGTGAGCCCTCCGAAAACCACGGCCGACTGACCTTCTCCGTTTTCGAAACGTACAAACTCAGGGACCGTGACGTGGGCACTCCGAGCGCGGCCATGTGCTCCTGTGCCAGGAACTCCCGGACACTCGACCGCAGGACTGCCCGACCGTCCGCGCCACGGCAGTAGGGCGTGCGGCCGGCACCTTTTAGCTGCATTTCCCAGCGTCGACCGTTGATGACGGCCTCCAGCACGGAAATTGCGCGGCCGTCGCCGTATCCATTGCCGGTTTGGAACGGGCACTGCTGGTAGTATTCGGTGCCGAAGATGGAGACTGCGTATCCAGTCGCCCAACCGACCTTGCGCATCGGCTCCGGAACGAGCGAGATGTCGCCGGAGAACATCCGGACGAAGTCGGGCGACTTCGCCATGCTGTCTGCGAATCCAAGTTCGCGAAAAAGAGTTCGACTGTGTGCGACGTACTCGGGGTCTTTGATTGGCGTGGGATTGACGGGGACGTAGTGGCCCGTGAAGACTTGCCTCGGCGCGTGGTCGGCGCCGTTTTCTTGCCCGTCAGGATCGCAGTTGAGCGTGTCCATAAGCGAGTAGTCTGCCAACTCTGCGAGTTTCTCAAGCGTCGCGACGCTTGGGGCGATTTCCTTAGCCAATCGATTTGACATCGAACACCTCTGTGCGTCCCTGAAGCGGGAGCTGCGGCCGTTGCGTTCTCTGGCGGGTCAGGCCGCCGATGGGTTGTCGGGCACTGGAGCTTGCGTGGCCGCCTTGAACTCCACCTTCAGGCTACCTTTAGCCCGTCCAGGTTCTGCGGTCAGGATTCAGTAGATTGGCTCAGCGCCACCCGTCCAAAAGGGGTCTCCAGGAGATGCTCACACGGGGTATCTTCCCCGAAGAAGGACCAACCCCAAGTTAACCAGGGGATCTGGGGAGATATCCGCATGAAACTCCGCTCGATCGAGACCACGCCAAACCCGAATTGCATGATGCTCAAGGTGGACGAGAACTTCGGCGACCGACCTGTGACCATCGAGGCCACCGACCCGAACCTGGACCGGGCCCCACAAGTGGCGCGAGATCTGCTGGCCCTGTCGGGCGTGCGCTCGGTCTTTCTGTCCCGGGATTTCATCACGCTGACCCGCTCAGGTGGCGCGGACTGGAAGCTGATCCTGGAGGGCGCTGGCCGGTTGCTGGGGGAGGGGGAGGGGACGAGTGCGCCGGACGGCGTCACTGTGGAGCTGGATCGGGTGGAGATCGCGGTGCTCGAGTTTCGCGGCCTGCCCAGCCAGATCCGTGCGACCTCTGCCACGGAGCAGGCCCGCGAGGCCCTGCCGGACCGCTTTGGCAAGGCGCTGGAGCGCGTGCTGGATGCCGTCGATGCGAACTACCTTCGGGAACGGGGCTGGCGAGCACAGGAGCCGCGCTTGGGCGACGCGGCGGAGATTGCCCAGATGGTGGCCGAAGAGCTCGACAGCCGCATTTCCGACGCCATGCTGACCCGCATGGAAGATGCCGCGAGGGCTGGTTCGTCCCAACCGGCAGTGGTGCCCGATCCGCGGTCCCCACAAGAGCTGTTGGCCGATCTCTCCAGCCCGGACGGAAGACTTCGCCTGTCGGCCATCCAGGTCATCAAGGTCGATGACACGAGCTTTCCAGCGATATCGGGCGCCATGGCCGACGACAAGGCCTCCGTGCGCCGTTGGGCCGCAGCGGTACTGGGTTCCAGTGGGCGCAGCGAGGCCGTGGAGCCGCTGTGCACGGCGGTGGTCTCGGACCCCTCCGTAATCGTGCGACGTGCGGCCGGAGACTCCCTGAGCGACCTGGGATTCCCACAGGCCATTTCAGCGATGTGTCAGGCGTTGTCGGACCCTTCCCACCTGGTACGCTGGCGTGCGGCCCGGTACCTCAACGAGCTGGGAGACGAGTCGGCACTCGAGGCCCTCGATGCGGCGATCGAGACCGAGTCGGATTTCGGAATCCGCCTGGAGATGAACACAGCCAAGGAGCGCATC
>CAWVVG010000025.1:0-18132 GCA_963932775.1 uncultured bacterium | reverse complement strand
GCTCAAGCCCACTGTGACCGTGGCTTCAGCGGGGAGCTGGAGGTCGATGCCTTCGAGCCACTCTCCTTCCTCCTGGACTTCGATGAATTCAGTGGGTCGGTCCGCATCTGGAAAGTAGGTCACGGCGAGACCTTCGGCATCGGCCCATGCGGTAACTTCCCCCGGAGGCAACCCCTCGACCAAGTACGAGCCATCGCCCTCGGACTCCGCTTGGCTGAGCTGGCTGCTGGAATAGACGCGTACGTTCGCGTCTTCCACGGGTCCGTCTGGCCCAAGAATCAATCCAGAGACGGCAATGCCATCCAAGAGGACCCAGTCACCCATGTTGTCGTCGACGCTGGGTGCGACCATTGATGCCTCGTCGGCGGTATAGGCATCGCTCCACCACTGAATCGGGTGCCCGCTAATGGCAGCCTGCACTGCCCAGTCTTCGCCGGGTTCCAGTCCACCGATGTGAAACTGGCCGTCCGCTTCGCTCCATGCATCGCGGCTGGCGCTACTGGAGGTGGACTGTGCTCTCACGCGCACACCTGAGAGCGGCAGACCATCCAGGTCGAGTATACGCCCGCTCAACCGGTCGCCTACAGGGAGCGTCAGGTCGGCCTCAGTGGTGGAGTTACCGACTGAAATCAAAGCTCCATCGCAGTAGTCGGCCGATTGTGGGAAGTGGCGAGGTGTGTGCTTGTCCCCATCGGCTGGCACCACCCATACCCGGTAGACCCCATCCGGAAGCCCGGTAAATCCGTAGACTCCAGCGCTATCGGTCGTGGTGCGCGCAGCCCCCATCACTGGGTTGATGGCGAGTACATCTGCATCCTCGATGGGGTCTCCTGTTGGTCCCGCTATTTTGCCGTTCAAGTTGCCGGCTAAGGCGGGTGAGATCAGCAAGAATAAGGCCGGAATGCTCACCATTCTCCCTTTGCTGCTGTGTGGGAGGAATGGTGAATGAAGCGGTGGACTGCTTGTGTCGCCAGGTGCATTTGGTCGTCCGAGATGAGCACGCTGGCTCCGGCCCATCCAACGCGGGCGACCTTCAAGGCGGCGGTAGTGGTCTGGATGGCTGGCAAGGACAGCTCTCTCGCAACCGCACTCAACAAGGGATCGGCTGCACGGGGTCGAATCCGGCCGTCCTTATAGACAAAGGCCAGTGGGCCCAGGCCCGGCTGCAAGCAGAGGACGCGGGTATTTTCTTGTGGCAGGCGGTGTGCATTGTTCAGCAACAGGGTCTCGATGCCATCGTGGTGAGTCAGTCCGCCGCCCACCAGCGCCCATACGACTCGAAGGTGATCGTCCGGCTCAAATGCCCTGAGAGTTTCCTCGAGCACATGGCGGGCAGGGTTGCCCGGCGGGTGTCTGGGGCCAATCCAAGCCAAGCCCCAAGCGATCACGCTGCTTGCCAGTAAGAAGGCCGCGGAAGCCGTGGCAGCGGTGGGCCCCCATATTTGCTGCCCGGTGACTCCGACCGAGGCCACCAAACACGCGACCAGCGGCATCATCAGCCAGCCAGTCGAAATCTTGGGGATGGCCACATTGAGCTCCAAAGGCGCCGTAATGAGTAGGGTTGGAACCGGCCCGGCGGAGGGTCCTGGGCTGCGGTCCGGAGGCCAGACCACGATGGTGTGGGAGATGTCTTTGACCAACAGACGCCGGACCCAGCCATGTCCCGCATCCATGTCCCGGATCGCCGACGCCACAACGGCCAGCAGTCCCACCACACCGATACCTGGCCACACCAGCCCGGTGATGGCGAATACCGCACCCAAGGAGCAGGTGAGGGCCAAAGTAGGCGTTGCCCTGGAATGGGAGACGACGCCGTCCAAATCCACCCGATGCCCGGCTTGGGCCAAGTCGGCAGCAGTGGACCAAGCATCGGGGGTGGTCGAGGTTTCGTGGGATGTGGGCTTCATTTATAGGACCACCATACTCTGCTAGTGGTGGTTTCGGCTTGCCCGGTGTGGGGACGGGGCAGTACATTGGCAAAATCAAAAGTAGATCAGGAGATCCATGAGATTCCGCGGACGTCAACGCACCGGTGCCGGCATTAAGGTCGCGATTGTCGATAGTGGCATCGACGGAATGGACCCCCGTGTTTCTGGTCATTCGATCCGGGGATGGAATATTCAACTTGGGGCGACGGGCCACGCGATGATTGGCTCCGACTTCTCTGACCTGAATGGGCACGGAACTGCAATGGCTGCCGCCGTATCCGCGGTAGCGCCCGAGGCGGAGTTGTTGAGTGTTCGCATCATGGACGACTCTCTACGGACCACGGCAGATTTGATGGCAGCCGGCATTGAGACAGCTTTTCGAAATGGCGCGCGGGTCATCAACCTCTCGATGGGTACGCCCAACATGGGCAAGGCTCTGTTGTTGAGAGACACCATCGAGCTGGCTGTGGCTGGGGGAGCGTTGGTCTTGGCGGCGGCACATCCCCGTGGAGAGCGGGCCTATCCAGCGGACCTGCCGGAGACCTTGGGTATAGGCAGCCATCCTGAGTGCCGTCTCGACCGGTTATTTTTCTTTGGTGCAGAACGATTCAAGCCCAGCGAATGGGGGAATCTCTCCGGAAAGTTCTTGGCCCACGGCTATGAACAGTCGGTCACTGGGGCCGGTGAATTCAGGGGGTCTGAGATCGCAACGGCCTATGTGGCCGGTATGTTGGCCTGCATTGCTGAGTCCATGCCTTTTGCCAGTCCGTTGGAGTTAGAAGAAGCGCTGCGCTCTCGGGCGATGGTTCCATTTCCTGAGTTGGGGTATGCCTAAGTGCTGAGTGCAATTTTCTTAGTATTGGGCAGCGTTGTCGCGAACGCAGGGCCGGTGGACACCTTCGGGTTTGGCGCCGCCGCGGTCGGTCGAGGTCATGGTGGAGTGGCCATCCCGGATGGTGGGCTCACCGTCTTTCGCAATCCAGCGCTGTTGCAGGGGCTGGATTGGGCCGAGGTCAGTGTTGGATACACTGTGAACCGGAGCGCCTTTGCGCAATCGCCGCCGGTGTATTGGGACACCAATCAAGATGGGGCAATCGACGACCTCGACGCGCCCCTTGTCTTGGCCGCTGAGACTGGCCGGGCGGACGGCATGACCTTGGGCATCGCTCGCAATATGGGCAATCGCATTGGTCTTGCATTGAATTTGTTCTTGCCAACAGATGAGTTCTTGCGCTTGCGGACGACCGAGCCTGCACTCCCTACCTGGGTCATGCATGGCAACCGAGCCAAGCGAGTCGAGATCGGTGTAGGCATAGGTGTTGAACTGTTTGAGGGCATTAGTGTGGGCTTTGGCACAGAGCTTCAGTCCCAGGCGCGCTATCGAATCCACGGCACACTGGACATGGCTGCCGGTGCCGGAGACGGGGACGCCGAGGACCTGGGTGACCTCATCGAGTACGTGCGCATGGATGTCCACGAAATGACCCTGGACCTGGTGCCACAGTATGTACCCGTCGCGGGCCTCCACTGGGACGTCGGTAAGTTGAATCCAACCCTGAACGGGCTGCAGTTCGGGCTGTCATGGCGGGGTGCTGGCGGCATTCCAGTGGTCGCGGACATCGACCTGCAGATCAACGGAAGCTTGAATGACCTGGGTGAGCTCGATCCCATTGGAATTGCCTTGGTGATTCCAGTGAAATTCAGCATCTTCGACCACTTTGTACCCGAGCGCTGGAGTTTTGGCGCAGCGTACCAGCACAAGCGGCTGCCCCGGTTCTATATGGATGTGCACCACACCCGCTGGTCCGAGATGGAGGTCAACGTCGCGCACGTGACGGAGTCCGCCATCCGAAGTCAGATTTTCCAGGTTGAAGAGGACCTGTTGATCGATGCCAATCAGTTCGACACGGTGTTCAAGAACACGCTGTCGGTCAATGCTGGTGTTGAGGTGTTTCTGCCTGACATGGCTTCATCAAGCCCATTTGGTGTCCTCTCCCCGGTACTTCGGGGTGGCTTTGGATACATTCCGAGCCCCCTGGTGTCCCAAGATGCGCGGACTGCATTCCTGGATGCGGATCGTCTTTTGTTGTCGGGCGGCTTTGGGCTGAGCCATGCTGACCCGTGGGGCTTGGTGCCAGGTCCAGTCTCGTGGGACATTTTCTATTCGCGGCAGCAGCTTGCCAAGGGGGCGCTCCAAGTGCCGGAATCTGATACGCCACGAGCCGGAGCACCCGTTGACGGTGCCGCCATACCCATCGCCGGCCACCTCTGGTCTGCCGGTCTCCAGTTTTCGGTGAGCTTCTAATGGCAAGTGTAATCACAGACATGGCGCAGTGGGCAGCCGCTGTATCATTTGAAGAACTTCCCCCGGGCGTGGTGGAGCGCACTCGCCTTCAGCACCTCCACTTGGGAGAATTGGTTCACAAGGGGAGAGATTTATACCCCGCACTTCGCAAGCTGGGTCCCAGTCGAGGCTCTGCACCGTTGGTCGGTGGTGGGTTCACGTCTGCGCACGCAGCAGCCCGACTTCATGGGACCATAGCGGCCGACGCCGATCGGCTGGACCACCTGCTTGGAGGACAGACTGGCGTTGGCGCAGTCTGCGCTGCGTGGGCATATTCCAAGGGCAAGCGCATAGATGAGTTGCTCCTGGCGACGGCCGTAGCCAATGAGGTCGCGGGACGGGTGGGGGCATCGATGCTGCTCGGGCCACATTACGGTGCCGGCGCGGGCTGGGTTCACGCGGTCTCAGCGGCGGTCTCAGCAGGCTCGTTGTTGGGCCTTGATGGCGACAAGATGGCTCATTGCATTGCACTCGCGCTTTCCAGTGCGGGTCCGATTCCTCGGGCAACATTGGCCAGCTCAGGGCGGGGTATCGCAGTCGGTCTGGCGGTAAGCCATGGGCTCGAGGCCGCGCAGATGGCGCAGCGTGGTGTCACCGCACCGCTGGGCTTGTTGGATTCCCCGGGTGGGCTGCTGGAGCTGTCGAGTTGGCTGCCCTTGCGCCACGCCTTTACCGGCCTAGGCGAGGCATGGCTCACCCAGACCTTGAGTTTCCCCAAGTGGCCTGGTCCCCCTGCCTGGCATTCGAGTCTTGATGGCGTTGCCGAGGTGTTGGCCCGTCACCTGAAGGCGGCAGATAAGCGGCTTCGGCCCGATCAGGTGCGCCAGATTGTCGTGCGTGTGCCGGCTCCTGCCATCGCACTGGACCGCTGGATGGCCCGACACGGGCTTCGAGAATCTGCGGGCCTCGGCCACTCCATACGCCATGCCATCGGCGCACTTGTGGTCGACCATGAGCTGGGGAGCAAACAACTGGCGAACAAGGACTGGGCAGAACGAACAGAGCGCTATGGCTCCGTCGCCAGCCACGTGCAGATAGAGCATGACCTCGGTCTCACCATGGACCTGATGAACCACATGGTCGATGCTGCCGCACCGCTGATTGGCGGCGTCACAGAAGGGGAGTGGCGAGGCCTCTTGGGGCGCCTTGAAATGCAGTCTGCTGGCTGGCCAGACTTCAGGTGGGGAAACCTCCTCACGGTGGCTCGGCACAGGCCAGATCAGTGGTTCAAGCGCATTCGCTATGCATCGGGAGACCTCGGTGCTGGTCACTTAGATCAGTGGCAATTCAAGATGGGCAGTGGGGTCGTGATCCGGACCACCCGCGGAGGCAGCTGGCCTGAGGACCGGGTCATCGCAGAAGGTGGCCCAGGAAGCCCATGGGAGCCCTTGATCGAGTCCGTGATCGCGGGGTTTTCGGCAGGAGATCCCGACCGTTTGAAGTCTGGCCAAGATGCATTCGAGGCTGTGGTGACAGCAGACTCACAGTCTTGGATGGAGAGCTTGCTCGCATAGGGCCTCTCCATCTTTGTGGTACAGATCGATCTCACCCCCTGAACGGAGAGTGTCTGTGACCACCAGTTTCCCACCCTGGACGGAAGAGCACGAGATGATTCGAAGCACGGTTCGGCAGTTTGCCTTGGACCGCCTGCACCCCCATCGCCATGAGTGGGACAAAAAGGGGGAATGGCCCGCCCGAGAGTTGTTTCGGGAGATGGCCGACTTGGGATTGCTCGGAATCAAGGTGGATCCCGAATACGATGGGATGGGCTTGGATTGGTGGGCCAATACAGCCTTTATAGAGGAACTTACCTGGTGCAGGAACGCCGGTGTGGTGATGTCGATCTTGGTGAACACCGACATGGCCACAGGAGTGATTCATGAAATCGGGACGCCCGAGCAAAAGGAGGAGTTTCTGGCGCCAGTGGTGCGCGGTGAGAAGATCGCAGCGCTCGGTATCACTGAGCCTGGTGCGGGGTCGGATGTGTCCAATATTCAGACCCGGGCAGTGGAGGATGGCGACGACTTCGTGATCAGTGGTTCAAAGACCTTCATTACCAATGGCTCGTTTGCGGACTTCATTACCCTCGCTGTGCGCACAGGTGAGCCAGGCTTCGGCGGAATCTCGTTGGTCCTATTTCCCACGGATACAAAGGGTTTTTCTGTGGGCAGGAAGCTCGACAAACTCGGTACCCGATCAGTGGACTCATCCGAGCTTCATTTCGATAACTGTCGAATTCCAAAGAGAAATCTGCTTGGATTGCTCAACGGTGGCTTTGTCCACATCATGCAGAACTTTCAGGGCGAGCGAATCTGCGGTTCCTTGATGGCGGTCTGTGGCATGGAGGTCGCAGTCCAGGATGCCCTTCGGTATGGGAGCGAACGAAAGGCCTTCAATCGGCCCATCACCCACTTCCAAGTCTGGCGTCACAAGTTCGCTGAGCATTTGACCGGAATACGGGCTGCCAAGATGTTGACCTACCATGCGGTCGACAAGATGATTGGAGGGGAGGACCCGACGCTTGAGGTCTCCATGTCCAAGCTGTTCGGGGCGGATTTGGCCCAAGCTGTCATCTACGACTGCTTACAGTTTCATGGCGGCTACGGCTTTATCGAGGAGTACGATATTGCGCGCACCTACCGGGACATGCGCCTTCTGCCCATTGGCGGTGGTACATCTGAGGTGATGAAAGAGATCATCGCAAAGTACTCGGGACTTTGAAAAAACCTTTATAAACAGTGACATACGGTGACTGTGTTGAAGAATCAGCCGGGATCTTAGTGCAGGCTGGGTTGAGGCCATTCACACTGGGGTAGCATGGGCGCTGAACGCTGAGAGGAGAGTCACGTGTCCGATAATGATCGCATTGGCGAATTGCTCGTTAAAGAGAACCTAATCACCCCACTGCAACTGAAGAGTGCAGTCACCGCTCAGCGGTCGTCAGGCGGTAGGCTGGGCCACGAGCTGACCAAGCTTGGCTACATCGAAGAAAACGAGCTGATTGAGTTCTTGTCGAAGCAGTACAGCGTGCCAAGCATCAACCTCTCCGAGTTTGAGATTGATACCGAGGTTCTCAAGATACTGCCAAAAGAGGTAGTGACCCGACACCAGGTTGTCCCTGTAAACCGGACGGGCAACACCCTCATCGTGGCGATGGCTGACCCGTCCAATATCTACGCCGTAGATGACATCAAGTTCATCACAGGGCTGAAGATAGACGTGGTTGTTGCCTCCGAGCAGGCCATCGCGGAAGCGATCGAGAAGTACTACACGGCCACTGTGAGTTTCGACGAGGTCATGATCGACTTTGTTGAGGACGACGAAGAATTTGAGTTCGAGGATGAATCTGAGGAGGACATTAATGTCCTTGACCTTCAGAAGTCCGCTGGTGATGCGCCTGTCGTTAAGCTGGTCAACTTGATCTTGCTCGATGCCATCCGGAAGGGTGCATCGGACATTCACATCGAGCCCTACGAGAAGCAGGTACGGATCCGGTATCGCATCGATGGCGTTCTTTATGAAGTCATGAAGCCCCCGACCAAGCTCAAGGATGCCATCACGAGTCGTCTGAAGATTATGTCGAGCCTCGACATTGCGGAGCGCCGCCTGCCCCAGGATGGTCGCATCAAGATGAAGATGGGCCGCGGAAAGGCGATGGACTTTCGGGTCTCGGTTTTGCCGGTTCTGTGGGGAGAGAAAGTCGTTATGCGACTGCTCGACCAATCGAATCTTCAGCTCGATATGACCAAGCTTGGTTTCGAAGAGAAGGTGCTGGCAGACTTCAAGGGTGCCATTAATAAACCCTTCGGAATGATTCTCATCACGGGTCCCACCGGGTCCGGTAAGACGACCACGCTGTATTCGACCCTCTCTGAGCTCAATAAAGCGACGACCAACATCTGTACGGCTGAGGATCCTGTCGAGTACAACCTGTTTGGTATCAACCAGGTCCAGATGCACGACGACATCGGCCTGAACTTCGCTTCAGCCCTGCGTTCGTTCCTGCGACAGGACCCGGACATCGTCATGGTTGGTGAGATTCGAGACTTCGAGACGGCGGAGATCGCGGTAAAGGCTGCGCTTACCGGTCACTTGGTGTTGTCTACGCTCCACACCAACGATGCTCCGTCCTCGGTCAGCCGCTTGCTGAATATGGGAATTGAACCTTTCTTGGTGGCTTCGTCGGTCAACCTCATTGGTGCCCAGCGTCTGGTTCGTAAACTCTGCGTGGACTGCACGGAACCCATCGATGTGCCGGACCAAGTGCTCGTTGAGCTCGGTGTCCCCCCCGATGAGACGGCTGAATTTCAAGTCATGCGCGGCGCAGGGTGCAGAACATGCAACAACACGGGCTATAAAGGCCGGATTGCTGTGTACGAGATTATGGTCATGACCGATGAACTCGCTGAGTTCGTTTTGAACGGTGCATCTACTCTTGAGTTGAAGCGTGAGGCGATTCGGCAGGGGATGAAGACCCTTCGGATGAGTGCCTTGACCAAACTTGGAGAAGGGAAGACTTCCATGGAGGAAGTGGTGCGCTCCACCGCTCCGGACTAGCCCACGGTGGGCATTGGTTATCCGGGACTACATTCGACTGAAGAACAGGGCATGGAATGGCGACATTTGCATATGAAGGACGGGCCGCATCGGGGGAAACTCGCTCGGGTACCGTGGAGGCTAAAAATGTTTCGTCGGCGAAGAATCGTCTTCGCCAAATGCAGATCACTCCGACGAGCGTAACCAAAAAGGGCGGGGGATTGTTCGACGCGGAAATCAAGATTCCGACGCCGGACTTCATGAAGCCGAAGGTCGGGAACAAAGACCTCGTTATGTTTACGCGGCAGTTCGCCACCATGATCGATAGTGGTCTACCCTTGGTGCAATGCCTGGACATTCAGGCAAAGCAGGCTCCCAATCCGACCTTCCGGGAGCAACTTTCGACCATCAAGGAGACGGTTGAGTCAGGACAGACCTTCGCCGCCTCGCTGCGGAAGTTCCCTGCCACTTTCGATGAGTTGTATCAAAACATGGTGGCTGCGGGTGAGGTCGGCGGTATCCTCGACACCATCTTGGGACGCCTGGCGATCTACCTTGAGAAGGCCGACAAACTCAAGAGACAAATCAAGGGTGCCATGATGTACCCGCTCGCTACCCTGGTAGTCGCGGGTGTTGTTGTGGCCGTGCTGTTGCTCAAGGTGGTCCCCACTTTCGAGACCATGTTCGCCGAGTTCGGGTCCTCGCTCCCGGCGCCCACCCAATTTGTCATCGATGCGTCGAAATGGATGCAGGCCAATTTTCTTTATATGGTCGTCATTGTCATCTCGGTTATTTTTGGCTTCCGCTTCGCGTATCGCTCACCGGTTGGCAAGCTGTTCATCGATCGAGTGATGCTCAAGTCTCCAATTTTTGGTGATCTTCTCACCAAGGTTGCGGTGGCTAGATTCTGTCGGACGATGGGAACCATGATCGCCTCAGGAGTGCCCATCCTCGAGGCACTCGAGATCTGTGGTCGTACAGCGGGCAACAAGGTCATCGAGCTCGCCGTTATGTCGGTTCGGGATGCAATCTCTGAAGGTCGCACCATCTCCGAGCCACTG
The DNA here is from genome assembly GCA_963932775.1 of uncultured bacterium. Classification (GTDB taxonomy): domain Bacteria; phylum Myxococcota_A; class UBA796; order UBA796; family UBA796; genus UBA796. The sequence goes on along the minus strand of CAWVVG010000025.1, from coordinate 8,263 downwards.
TCTGAGACGGGCGTATTTCCTGAAATGGTTTGCCAGATGATTCACGTGGGTGAGGCGACTGGTGCCATCGATGTCATGCTCAATAAGGTCGCGGACTTTTACGAAGAGGAGGTCGATCAAGCCGTTGAGAACCTCACGAGTCTGATCGAGCCGCTGATTATGGTTTTCCTTGGTGTCATTATCGGTGGACTGGTCATCTCGATGTACCTACCGATCTTCTCGATGGCGTCGGCGGTGGGCGGTTCGTGATTGACGAGGCGCGCCAGCTTGGTGACGTCTCGGTCGTTCGCTACATCTTGCTGCGGTTGATTCTCTGCGCCGGATTGTTTGGACTGGCTGCGGCTGTCGTTCTCTCGCAGCCATGGGTCATGTTCACCATGTCCACGCTGTTTAATGTGGCAGCGGTAGTATTCCTGGTGATGGCCCTCAGTGCGGCCGGTGTTCGTCGGCACGGAGACAAGGCCTGGTTTCGGTGGTCCCAGTTGTTGTTCGATACGGTTCTGGTGACCACGCTAGTATGGCTTTCCGACGGTCCCAAGAGTCCATTTTTCGTTCTGTACTTCATGAACATCGTGGCGGCCGCGTGGCTTCTGCCACGGTGGGGTGCTGTGGCTGTAGCAGCCATCGATACGGTGGCCTTCACACTGGTGACCGCTGCTGGAGTGTTTGGGCTAACGGAGTGGGAGGTAATGCTGGGCGGTGTGTTGCTGTACACCGAACTGACGCTGAGAGTCTTCTCTCTATTCTTGGTAGGAATGCTCTCGGGCGTGCTGTCTGGCAATCTTCAGCGAACCCGTTCGGCGCTCGCGGCATCCGTGTTGGCTGCGGCCCAGCTTCGGGCTGAGCACATAGTTGTGTTGAATCAGCTTGATACTGGCATTCTATTCGTCGATGAAGGTGGCGATATTCAAGGCATGAACCCGGCCGGTGAGCGGATTCTTGGTTCCGTGGCAGGGAGGCGACTCACGGATGTGTTGGTGCCTCAAGACCAGGTTTGGGAACAAGAATTTGGAACGGGTGAATCCAGAAGGACCTTGGTCTGTCGTCGGCAGATTCTGGGCGGGGGTGGTTCGGTGTTTGTGATCGAAGACATCACCAACTGGCGAAAGATGGAACAACAGATCGAACAAGATGAACGATTGGCCGCTGTGGGTCGTCTTGCTGCAGGGCTGGCACACGAAATTCGAAATCCCCTGGCTTCGTTGTCGGGCGCAGTTCAGCTCATGGCGGATGAGAAGGAAGACGAACTACACGGCATCGTACTGCGCGAGGTGGAGAACCTGAACGAGCTCGTGGAAGACTTTCTTGACATTGCACGACCGCTCCAGCTTCGGGCTCTGCCCACGGACGTCGTGTCCATCATCAGTGACATTGTGATTGCATTTGAACAAGACCCTCGGTACCAGGGCCGGGTCAGCATCTCCGCAACTTCGGAGTCGGTACCGTTGCTGGCCATCGACGGCAATCGGGTGCGGCAGGTGATCTGGAACTTGGTATTGAATGCAGCCCAGGCCACAGCCGCCGAGGGTCGAATCGAGATTCGGGTACGCCGGGCTGGAGCGGGATGGGAGGTGGATGTGGAAGATGAAGGAGTGGGGATTCCAATCGATCAAGTTCATCGAATCTTCGACCCATTTTACACCACAAGAAGTGGTGGAACGGGACTGGGCTTGGCCAATGTGGACCGCATTGTTCGTGCCCACAATGGAGAGGTCGGGGTGCACAGTGAACAAGGCAAAGGCACATGCTTCACGCTACGCTTCCTCGGCGATGCCGACTCTGGGTCGTTGGAGCCAGTAGAGGGAGGGTTGGATGCGTCCTGACCGGGTAATCGTAGTCGATGACGACTTGTCCATGCGGCAGATGCTGTCGATCCTCCTAAAACGCTCTGGGTATGATGTGGTCTCCGCAGCATCCGCAGAGGATGCCCTGAAGAAGCTGGACGACTGGTGGCCAGACCTGGTCCTGACCGACCTCAATATGCCGGGCATGCATGGCATCGATCTCTTGACGGAGGTGAAGGCACGTGCGGCGAAAGAGGAGCGAGATGTCGAGGTCATAGTGGTCACAGCCTATGGCTCCACTCGCACGGCTGTAGATGCGATGACCAAGGGGGCAGCCAACTATGTGCTCAAGCCCTTCAATAACGCTGAACTGAAGATGGTTGTTCGCCGTGCCCTGGGTCGAAAGGCACTGACGGCGGAGAATCGCATGCTCAAGGCACAACTCCGAGACCAATACCATTTTGGTAATTTGATTGGTTCATCGGATGCGATGAACCGGGTTTACCAGTTGATTGATCGAGTCAAAGACACGCGCATCAACTGTGTGGTGGTGGGGGAGAGCGGTACCGGAAAGGAAGTGGTCGCACGTGCAATTCACTTTAGCGGAATCCGCGCTGAGGGCCCTTTTGTACCCATCAACTGTGGAGCAATCCCAGAGTTGCTTGTCGAGAGCGAGTTGTTTGGGCACAAGAAGGGCTCGTTCACGGGGGCTGTGCGAGACAAGAAGGGGCTGGTTGAGACCGCGGACGGGGGAACCTTATTTTTAGACGAGATCAACTCATTGCCTCAGTCCGCTCAGGTGAAGTTGCTCCGTGCCATCCAAGAGCGGAAGATTCTACCAGTGGGTGGTACCCGTGAGATCGACGTAGATGCCCGCATCATTGCCGCAAGCAATGCCAACCTGGAGGCCATGGTGGCCGACGGGACATTCCGGGATGACCTCTATTACCGACTCAATGTTGTTCAGATTGAGCTGCCACCTCTGCGGGTTCGTTCCGGGGATTTACCCAGCCTGATTCGGCACTTCTCGAAGCGATTCGCGGAGGAATATGACCGGGATGACATCCAGATCAGCCCGGATGCCATGAAGGCGCTGCAGGCATGGCACTACCCAGGAAACGTTCGTGAACTCTCCAACATCATCGAGCGGTCTGTCGCCTTGTGTACTGGCAATTTGGTGCTTCCTACTGATTTGCCCGACCGAATTGTGGATGGGGGGCGTGCGCCCCTAAGTTTGGCCCTTGAGGAATTCCCGGATGATGGCATCAATCTAGATGGCTTGTTGGGGGAGTTCGAGAAACGGTGGTTGGTGGGGGCGCTGGAGGAAAGTCGGGGGAATAAGACGGAGGCGGCGAAGCTCCTCCAGATGAGTTTCCGGTCCTTCCGCTACCGACTCGCAAAATTTGGCCTGGACGACCTCGCGACCGATTGACGATCATTTGCCCTGGCATACTTCTTGCTCTGTGATTGTAGGCGACCACTAATATGGGAACCTGGGGGGGGGGAGAGGTGTCAGACCGGCGGCTTCAGGAAGGCTTCTCAGTCATTGAGTTCATGATTCTACTGGCGTTGCTGGGGATCGTGGGAGCCATTGGTGTGCCAAACTTTATCGAGATGCAGTACCGAGCTCAGCGGGCCGAGGTGCCGACTAACCTCGAAGGCATACGGGCAGCGTCCATCGCTTTTCAGGTGGCGCACGGGCATGTGCTTGTCGAGGAAATCCCTCGACCGGATGCGTTCCCGGACCAAAGAGAACGGTCCTGGAAGGAAGGAACACGCTTTGACGACCTCGGGTGGCGGCCCGAAGGCACGGTGCGCGGTTCGTACGCTATTGCACCATCTACGGCCGAGGACTTTGTTGTAAAAGGGTTCTGTGATGTCGATGGGGACGGTACCCTGGCACAGTTTCGTGTGGGTGGATCCGGCGAAATACGGGCTTTGACTGTGCAGACTGTCTATTGATGGCAGTGACTTAACTATTGGCATGTCAACTTTTTAGACATTTGCGCCACCGTTATGACAGGATGTGTCACTTCGCGGTGACATTTTTTGTCAGTTGAAAGGAAGATTAATGGGTCGCAGTAGCCTCTTTTCCCCAAAAACGGCCCACGGCTCGCAGATCAAAGTTTTGGCACGGAACTTGTATGGTAGTTTTCACGGGGGAACACGGTGTTCCCTTGAATATAGATTTTCCGGGCCTGCCCGGAGCAGACCCAGATGGAGACACCCAAAATGTTCAACAAGAAGGGATTCACCCTCGTCGAGCTGATGATTGTTGTCGCAATTATCGGTATCCTTGCGGCAATCGCAATTCCGAACTTCGTAGACATGCAATATCGGGCGAAACGCGCAGAGATTCCAAGCAACGTCGATGGAATCAAGACTGCACAGATCGCTTACGATGCTGCATTCGATAAATACATTGAGGTAACGGATTGGAAGCCCTCCTCAAACATCGCTAAGACCCAGCGCTCATGGAGCAGCGGTTCAGGCTTTGATACTCTTGGTTGGGGTCCGGACGGTAAGGTTCGTGGCCGCTACAAGGTTAGCTCGAAGTCTTCGACTAACTTTCTCGTTTCCGGTGAGTGCGACGTCGACAACGACGATGATCACTCAACCTGGACCGCGACTAAGTCGATCAACACTAAAATGAACACTGGTGCATCCATCTACTAAGGTGGGTACGAGTATTCATAAGGGCGGCCCTCGGGTCGCCCTTTTTCTTTGCCTAAGAGGGGATGGTAGTACTCGATGAGTCGAGCAATTCAGATACTATTGCTGGTGACTGCCGCCGCGTATGTTGGATTGTGGCACGCTGGCTTCGTATGGGATGACATACCCCTCATCGTTCAGAATCGAGCCCTGGCCGATGCCTCCTTTGGAGCATTGTTTACCTCGGATTTATGGGCGGATACCGGCGCTGGCGATGTGGCCAGCGGCTACTATCGCCCGATGGTGTTGCTCAGTTTCGCGGTGGACCGCAGCCTCTTTGGGTTGGACCCCGGCGGTTACCACCTTCACAGCTTGGTCTGGCACCTGCTTTCGATGGTCATGCTCCATCGGTTGGTTCGCCCCCTCATGGGGCCTGGCGCCGCTCTTCTTGCGGTGGCAGTTTTTGGCCTTCACCCTGCCCAGTCGGAGGTCGTTGCATGGATTTCAGCCCGGAATGACTTGATGGCCACGGCCTTGGGTTTCGGCGCTCTTTCCTTGCTCTGGGATGGCACCTCACCATCCATCAAGCGAGCGTGTCTGGCAGCTCTCATCACGATGGCCGCTGCTATGTCCAAAGAGACGGCCTTCACCCTGCCGGTATTGCTCGGAGTAGCAGACTGGGCCCGGGGCCAACGCGATGGTTTTTGGCAACGACAGGCCCCGGTTGTACTGGGGGTTGGTGTTGTGGTCCTTTGGAGGGCAGCGCTTGGGCTCGGAGAGGCGGCGATACCCAGTGCTGCTGGAGTTGCTTTGCTCAGCTCGAATGGTTGGGAACTCTTGGGCGGGTACGGGGCGTCACTGGTCAGTCCATGGCCGCTTTCTAGCGCAAAGGACCTCTCTTGGGTTGGACTTCAGCCCGTGTGGCGCACGGTTGTGGGGTTGGGTTTTATTGGTGTGCTCGTGGTGTCGTGGGCAACCGCGCCACAGGAACAGCGTCGCATTGCGGGACTTGGTTTTGTCTGGGCCATTGTGTTTCTGGGGATCACGCTGGTGCCCACTGCGGACAAGGGCGGGTATGGGGACCGCTTCCTGTATTGGCCGCTCGCAGGAGTCGGCATCGCCATCGGTGCTTTGGTGGGACATCAGTGGAGATTGCTGGTTCCGGCTGTGGTGATTCCAGCGATGTTGATACTGCACCTGCGGTTGCCGGACTGGGCGAACGACAGAGCGCTGTGGGGTGCGGCCGTTCGAGATGTACCATCGTCGACCAATGAAGTAAGTCTAGGGCATGCGCTGACGCTTCATGCGCGGCACAAGCGGGCGCATGTAAGCTTTGTGAGTGCGCTAGCGAGAGAGGGGATAGACCTGGACGGCTGTGGTGCCGTAGCCGGGTCAGCTATGCGCATGGGGTTGCCCCGTCAGGCATTGAGAATGGGTGAATGGGCCATCGCTCGGGGCTGTGTGGCGACGGGACCCATGAACGGTTGGATGGCGACTGCGGCTGCGCTTCGTGGAGAATGGGACAAGGCGTCGAGATGGGCCCATGGTACACCCTCTGATCCGCGGCACAGGGACCTAATAGTGCGAGCGGTTTTGGCTCGACGAGACGGCGATGAAGCTGGGTACGCGGCAATTGAGGCCGATTGGATTGGCGCCGACCCGCTGGCACCGCAGGTCGAAGCCTTGCTGGTCCGTTAAACACAGAACATGTCGATGCGCTTGTTGGTTTTCGCGGCCTTGCCTTTCCTCGGAGGGATGGGAGCCCATCACTTTCAAGCTGCGACCGATCCCGGTAGATGGGCCCAGGCCAGCGAGCTGCGGACGGTGTTTCTACCGTCACCTGAGGCGACAAAAGTGGCGAGCTTGGGCTTCAATATGGTCATCGCGGACCTTATGTGGATTCGAGCCGTACTCCTTTTTGTGGACTTTTTGGGATCCGAGGGTGACCATGGCGCTCAATGGACACACTCGGTCCTCAAGACGGTAGGCACCCTTGATCCGGCTTGGCGGACGCCCTTCTTTTATGGGGGTGGAATGCTTCGTTTGCTCAACAACGTCGAGGGCAGCGACGAGATCTTCGCCGACGGCATGAAGGCATTCCCCCAGGATGCGTATTTTCCATTTTCCCTGGCCATGAATGCTTACCTTCACCATCAGGATCTTGACCTGGCTGTGAAGCATTTACAGGCGGCGGCGGCGATGCCCGGCGCACCCCGCTGGTACCGCTCGGCGGCGGCCGAGTTTATTAGCCGGCGAGGGCAGCGCACCACCGCGTTGCTCTATCTTAAGGAACAGATTGACAACGCCAACTCAGAGCGTGAGCGCATCCTTCTGGACAATAAATTCAAGTCCCTTCAGCACGAACAGGTGTCGGAGATGTTGCAGGGTCGGAAAAAGAAGTGGGAGGCCTTTAACGGTCGGACCATGGAGTCGGTAGAGAGCTTGGCACCCCTTCCTCCCGACCCGTTGGATGGCCAGTGGATTGTGGCTGTGGATGGAAAGGTTCGCTCGTCGGTGGAAGACCTGGCGGTAGAGAGGCGGAGTCGGAATGATGAACGGGCGATCTTGGTGAACCCTTGATCCAACCCCGGGAAGCCGTCATTGGGTTGGGCAGCTCCATGGGTCAGCGGGTGCGCACTCTTGAGTTGGCTGTGCGGTTGCTCGATGCGGATCCCCAAACCGAGGTGGTGGCAACCAGTACAACCTGGAGAAACAAGCCCATTGGGGCCGCCCAGGGCTGGTTCTTGAACGGAGCCGTCCGAGTCCGGACTCAGCACGCAGCCAGGGGCTTGCTCTCACTGTGCAAGGACGTGGAGGCGCGGGTAGGCCGGCGCTCCAGTCGGCACTGGGGTGATCGTGCGGTCGATTTAGATCTCCTGCTTTATGGGAACAAAATTGCATCAGGGGTGGGCCTTCGTGTGCCTCATCCACGCATGCTTGAGAGGCCCTTCGTGATGGTGCCTGCAGCCCAGGTTGCGCCAGGCTGGATTCACCCTGTGAACGGAACTCGGCTCGACCAACTGTGCGAGTTCGACACACCCGGTTTGATCGCTCACGGGATGCTTCCGTCGGTGGTTGCCGAGCATCCCCGTCCGAAGTACACACACCGCGCGTCACAGGCGCACACAACCCAGGGGAGAACTGGCATGAAGATTTTCATCGACACAGCAAACATCGAAGAGATCCTGGAGGCCCAGTCGTGGGGAATTTTGGACGGTGTCACCACAAATCCGAGCCTGATTGCTCGTGAGGGACGGGACTTCATTCAGACCATCCACGACATCTGTGGGATGGTGCAGGGCCCCGTCTCGGCGGAGACAGTCTCTCAAGATGCAGAAGGGATGATCAAAGAAGGCCGCTTGCTCGCCAAAATCAGCGAGCACGTCGTGGTCAAGGTACCTCTGACTGCAGCGGGTCTCACGGCGACCCGAGCGCTCGCAGACGATGGCATTGATGTCAACGTGACCCTTATTTTCCAGTCCGCCCAAGCTCTCATGGCTGCAAAAGCCGGTGCGGCCTACGTCAGCCCCTTCTTGGGACGTCTGGATGATATCGCCACCGATGGTGTGCAACTGATCGATGAGATCGTCACCATCTTCGGAAACTACCCAGCACTCGGTACCGAAGTTCTGTCGGCTTCAATTCGTCATCCACTGCACGTGAGCCAAGTGGCCTTGGCCGGCTCGGATGTGGCGACAATCCCCTTCAAGGTCTTGTCCAAGTTGGTGAATCACCCGTTGACCATCAGTGGCAACGCACAGTTCCTGGCCGACTGGGCCACGGTACCTGACAACGACATCGTTGGTCAGATGAACCGTTGGCTGGAG